>JBBQVO010000069.1:0-15454 GCA_038211505.1 Dehalococcoidia bacterium
GAGATGAGGTCCAGCACGGCCGGCATGGCCGCGCGCGCGTGGACACGACCCGTCTTGAAGGTGATGCCGCGGGTGTACATCTCGAGCAGCGGCAGTGGCGTCGTCTCGGCGAAGTAGATTCCGATGCTCGTGCAAACGCCCTCGGGCTCGGTCGAACGGATCGCACAGTGCAGTCCGGCGACCTCACCGCTGGCGTCAACGGTGATCGGGTATGAGCCGACGCGTCGCGGCGGAGCGGAGTCGATCACGTTGGCGCCGAGCGACGCCGCGAGATCGATGCGGCGGCGATCGGTATCGACGTAGTCGACGCGCGACGCGCCGAGCGCCAGCGCGATATCGATCGCGTACATGGGAATGCCCTCGGCGCCGCCACCGACGATCAAGACTTCCGCGCCGGGCCGCTCGGCCAGTGGAGGCGCGACTGTGCGCCAGGCATCCGGGATGTTGTCCGACGCGCTGGCAGCGGTCTCGGCCGCGACTCCTGCGGGAAGCTTCACCATCATGTGATCCGCGCTCGGTACGAGCGTGAAGTCCGCCAGGACCCCCGCGTGGTTGCGGCCCATCGCCCCGAGTCCGTATGCGGAACCGGCGCCGTACTCGCGGCAGCTGCCGGTGTGGCCGCGCTTGCACGGCTCACATTCGCCGCACGAGAACTGAAACGAGAGCGAGACGCGATCGCCGGGCACGACCGACGTCACGTCGGCGCCAACCTCCGTCACCTCGGCGACGCACTCATGGCCGAAGGCGAACGGCATCGGCACCGGCGCCCGTCCGGACAGCATCGCCACATCGAGATCGCACGTCGCCACCGCCAACGGGCGTACGATCGCCGCGCGCGGATCGTCCAGCACAGGCGCAGGCGCATCCTGCCACTCGAGTTGCTGCTTGCCGGTACACATCAGTTGTTGCATCAAAGTCAGATCCCTAGCGACCAACGACTAACGACCAACCCCTACGCCCGCGGCATCCCCAGTCCACGGCTCGCGATGATGTTGCGCTGAATCTCCGATGTGCCGCCGCCTACCGTGCTCGTCGTCGCATACAGGTACATGCTCTCGACGCGGCCGTCGGCGGCGGCATGCGGGCTGCCGCCGGCGAGCTGGCCGTACGAGCCGAGCATCTTCATCGCGGTGCCGGCAATTCGCACATCCAGCTCCGACGAGAAGAGCTTGGCGATCGAGCCTTCCTTGTTTGGCACGAGGCCGCGGTTCTGCATCGAGATCACCTGCGTGCAGAGCATCTCCTCGACGCCGGCCTCGATCATCCGGTCGGCGATCTCGTTCTTCATGCCGGGGCTCTTCGAAACGAACGGCTCGTCCCTGTTGTCGCGCGCGAACGTCGCCAGATCCTTCACCATCAACGTGTGCGAGATGCTCGTCGCGATGCCGGATCGCTCGAAGTCGAGCGTCGTCGTGCCGACGGACCAGCCGCGGTTCTCTTCGCCGATCATGTTCTTCGCCGGCACGCGCACGTTGTCGAAGAAGACCTCGTTGAAGTCGTGATTGTTCGCCATGTTGACGAGCGGCCGGACGGTGATGCCCGGCGCCTTCATATCGAGGATGAAGTAGCTGATGCCCTTGTGCTTCGGCGCATCCGGATCGGAGCGCGCGAGCAGGATCATGTACTTCGCGACGTGCGCGCCCGATGTCCAGATCTTCTGTCCGTTGACGACGTAGTCGTCGCCGTCCTTCACCGCGCGCGTCTGCACCGCCGCCAGATCGCTGCCGGCGCCGGGCTCGCTGAAGCCCTGGCACCACACCTCGTCGCCCTTGACGATGCCCGGCAGATACGTGCTTTTCTGCTCGTCGCTGCCATGGAGGATGATCGTCGGGCCGGCCCACCCGGTGCCGATGCCGAAGTTACCGCCGCGCGGCGCGCCGGAGAGCGACATCTCCTGGCTGAAGATGAACTGCTCCATGACGGTCATACCGGCGCCGCCGTACTCCTTCGGCCACGCGGGCGCGATCCAGCCGCGATTCGCCAGCTTCTTCACCCACTCGCCGTTGCGCGAGAAGTACTCCTCGCGCGACATGTGCAGATCGTCCCAGCCGCCGCCGCCGAAGGCCGCGCGAAACCCGCGCCGCTTGATCCCGGCAGGGCACTCGGCATCGATAAACGCCCGCACCTCCGTGCGAAACGCCGCCTCCGCCGTCGTATCAGTAAAGTCCATCAGCGCCTCCCGCTCGTAGACGATGGCGCCGGAGCTATGCCCTGCACTGATGGCGAATACCGGCAAACTGTCATTCTGAGCGCAGCGAAGAATCTCTCCGACGAAGAGCACAACACCAGCGTCAACAACTTGCTCTCCTTCTGTGCCCCTCTGTGTCCTCTGTGGATCGATCTGATCATGGCGAACTCGGCGCTCGCAGGGGCGAGCCTTCGTCGTTGATGTAGCGGGGGCGGCGGCCTTCTTTGCGGCGGACCGTCTCGAGGTAGACGCGGCCCCAGAGGTCGGCGCGCGTGCGATCCATCTCGTCGTCGAAGTCCAGCATGTGCATCATGTCGAGCGTCATGCCGATGCCGAGGAACTGCCAGGCGATCAGCCGCGTGTCGACGTCGGCCTTGACGATGCCGCGCGCCTTCCCCTCCTCCAGCGTCGCCGCGACGAAGGCGACGAAGGCCTCGAAGTTGTCGTGCAGCGCGGAGCGGATGTCGGCGTCGTCCGTCTCGGACAGCGCGCGGAACTGCAGCTTCATGTTCGCGGTGTGCGATTCGAGGTGGTCGTAGTAGTAGACGCCGATCGCCCAGAGGGTCTCGATCGGGTCTTCGTAGTCGACGGAGATGTCCTCCCAGATCTTGAGAAGGCGCGGGCCCGTCGCCCGGATCGTCGCGAGGAAGAGTTCCTTCTTGCCGGAGAAGTGGCGGTAGAGCGCCGGCTCGGAGATGCCGGCCGCGCGGGCCAGATCGGCCGTGCCGACGTGGCCGTAGCTCTGCGCCGCGAAGACGCCGCGCGCGCTATCGATGATCTGCCGCCGCCGCTTCTCGGCCGGCAGCCGTCGCGCCCGTTGCTGCACCATCCACAGCTCCTTGTGAGTGAGCACTCACTAGTAACGAGCGAAGCGTAGATCGATGGTGAAAACGTGTCAACACGCACAATGACCGTTGTTGCCCGGAGGGAGCGGCCAATGGAAGGCGCGATCGACTTCGGTCACCGGGCTTTCCGCCGATACTCTCTCGTGTCAAGACGCGCCCGGTTCACCCCTTCGCTCTCGCTATTGGCGCTCTTCGTAGGCGCCGTCGTTCTGGCCGCCTGCGCCTCGTCCTCGGCCGAGCTCGCCGACAGCACGCCCGATCCTACGCCCGACCGCATGACCACGACCACGACCACGACGGGCAGCGCCGATTCGGAACTTGCGGCATCGCGCGCGAAGTTCGCTGCGGCATCGTCGTACCACCTCGTCCTCAATGCCACGACGGCGGATACGAGTAGCTCCGTCACCGCGGACGCCGCTTACGCGTCATCCTCCGCGGTCTACGCCCGGACGGAGTTCACCGGCGAGATCGCCAAGCGTGACGACTTCACGGCGTACCTGTTCCTCCCACCAGACCTCTATCTGCTGCGCCCGGATGGTTCGTGGTTCGTCCAGAGCCCGTGGAACCAGGGCTACCGTCCGGGCGTGCTCGCGAGCATCGGGATCGAAAAGCCGATCGTAAGCTACGCCGATGTGATCGATGCGCTGAAGAAACCCAAGCGCATTGACGACGACACGCTGGCCGGCAGCCTGGCACACCGTTATCGCGGCGGCCTCGATCTCAGCGGCCTGCCGTTCTTCGGAAACGGCACGGCGAACCTGCCTTCCGCGACGGCGACGATCTGGATCGATGCGACGACGGCGCTTCCTGTGCGCGTCGAGATCGAAGCCGGCGGGCGCGACGGGTTCCGCCTGACGCTCGATCTGTCCGCGTACGGCGAATCGGCGAAAGCGCCGGACAAGCCAGTTGATGTGCGCCCCCTCCGAGATCTTCAGTTTCCGGACGCGGCCTGCACCGGCCCCGCGCTTCCCGCCTGTCTCGAAGCACAGACGGCGCTCACTAACACGTCACCGTCCTGTCTACCGGCAAATGTGCGGCGTGTCTGCCTCGTGCCGCTCGGGAAGATCTCGGTCAAGCTCGTCGATGACCTCGTTGCCTATTATCAGCAACAGTTCGGGCTCACGGTGACCGTCCTCACCCCGCAGCCCATTGCGGCAAAGCTCGAAGACCCGCTGCGACAGCAAATCGACGCCGGCTTTCTCATGGACTACATGGGCGAACGCTTTCCCGATGCCAATAGCGACCCTAGCGCGGTTCTCATCGGCGTCACGCCGGTTGATCTCTACGAGTCCGGCAGCCACATCCGCTACCTCTTCGGCCTGAAGGGAACGCCTGACAACCCAAAGGCTGTGCTCTCGTCGCTTCGCATGGATCCGCAGTTCTACAGCGAGGATGCCGATCAGGATCTGTACATCAGCCGGACTCGAAAGCTACTTTCGAAGTACATCGGATATCTGTATTTCCAACTGCCGCTGAGCAGCGATCCCGCCAGCCCGATGTACGACAGCATTGGCGGTCCGGACGACGTCGATCGCATGACGGAACCGCTCCCCGTCCACACGCACTGACTCCGGCTATTGCGCCGCCTGAGCGGGTAGGCTTCTTGCAGGCAACGAAAAAAGCCGGACGCCCCGCCTTCGTCCGGCTTTTTCGTGTCCACCCGGAGTGCGGCTACGCACGCCGTTTGGTTCTGAGGCCATCCTACGACGCGTGTATCAACGGCTCATGAACGCCGGTTAACATCGTGCGCGGACGCACGAGAACAGACGACAGATGGCCGAGCGTCTCTGTTGTCTGCTTTCTGTTCTCTGCCTTCGGCACAGCCGTCCGTTGACTTCGGCAGCGGGCGTCGTTAGGATTTCGGCACGATGACAGAGACGCGAGCACTGTCGGGAGCGGGACCCAGGCCACGGCGCTAGAGGCGGCCTTCGCTTTCGCATCGCGCGAAGCCACGGACGCCCGGCGTTCGTGGCGTTTTCATTTCCGGATTCGCGCCAACAGCGTCACCGTCACGCGAACGGGCGCGGCGAGCAGCGCCCCTACGCCCAATGATCCAACGAACAGACACCGAGGAGCTTCACCGATGACCACCACCGACGCACCAATCACCAATCACCAATCACAAGTCACCAAAACCGACCCCTACCTCGCCGAGACCGAGCGCGTCGATCCTGAGATCTTCGCCCTGATCAAAGAAGAAGAGCGTTACCAGATCGACAGCATCCGCCTCATCCCGTCGGAGAACTACACGTCGCGCGCCGTCATGGAGGCGACCGGCTCCGTGCTCGCCAACAAATACTCGGAGGGCTACCCCGGCAAGCGGTACTACGAGGGTCAGCGCAACGTCGACCAGATCGAATCGCTCGTGCAACAGCGCGCGACGGCGCTGTTCGGCTGCGACCACGCGAACGTGCAGCCGTACTCCGGCTCGCCGGCGAACCTTGCCGTCTACGTCGCGCTGCTGAGCCCGGGCGACAAGATCATGGGCCTCAGCCTGCCGCACGGCGGCCACCTGACGCACGGCTGGACCGCCAGCGCCACCAGCAAGTTCTGGACCGCCGTCCGCTATGAAGTCGATGAGAAGACGCATCTCATCGACTACGATCGCGTGCGGGCGATGGCGCTCGCCGAGCGGCCACGGATCATCGTCGCCGGCGCGACGGCGTACCCGCGGCAGTTCGACTTCAAGGTCTTCGGCGCGATCGCGAAGGAGGCGGGCGCCTACTTCCTCGCCGACATCTCGCACATCAGCGGCCTGATCGTCGCCGGCGCGCATCCCGATCCAGCGCCGTACGCCGATGTCGTGATGACGACGACGCACAAGACGTTGCGCGGCCCGCGCGGCGCCATGATCCTCTGCAAAGCCGAGCACGCGGAGGCGATCGACAAGGCCGTCTTCCCCGGCCTGCAGGGCGGCCCGCACGAGAACACGATCGCCGGCATCGGCGTCGCGCTGAAGGAGGCGGCGACGGAAGACTTCCGCGCGTATGGCCGCCAGATCGTCGTCAACGCCAAAGCGCTCGCAGGCGAACTGAAGGAGCGCGGCTTCGACCTGATCACCGGCGGCACCGATAACCATCTCGTGCTGATCGACCTGACGAGCAAGAAGGTGATCGGCAAGAAGGCGGCGCGCGCGCTCGACCGCGCCGGCATCGTCGCCAACTACAACACGATCCCCTTCGACCCGCGCAAGCCGTTCAGCCCGAGCGGCCTGCGCATCGGCACGCCGTCCGTGACGACGCGCGGCATGAAGGAAGATGCGATGCGCCAGATCGGCCGTTGGATGGACGAAGCCGTCGCCGCCGCGGGCGACGAAGACGCCCTCGACCGCATCGCCGCCGAAGTCCGCGACACCTGCCGCCAGTACCCGGCGCCGGGGATGCACGTGGTGTAGTTGGGTTATGGTCTTGACGAAGCACGTTCTCCGACGAGGACAGGTCTCAAGACCTGTTCGTACGGGTCGATCACGAACTACGAACTTCTCATCCCTTCGTGCTTCTTCGTGGCCCTTCGTGGATCCAACCGTTGACCCCCCGTCTACTCTGGAATCTGCCGCTCCGCTACGATCCCCTCTGCACACACGGCCCCCGAACAGGAGACACGCACATGGACTTCGAACTCTCCGACGAGCATCGCCTGATCCAGGCCACGGCGCGGCGCGTCGCCAAAGAGAAGATCGCGCCGCGCGCCGCTGAGATGGACGAGACGGGCGAGTATCCGCACGACATCTTCCAGGCCTTCGCCGAAACCGGCCTCACCGGCCTGACGATCCCGCAACAGTACGGCGGCAGCGGCGCCGGCATGCTGCCGCTCGCGCTCGCCGTCGAGGAAGCCGCCAAGTATTGCTGCGCCTCCGGTCTCATGCTGCTGCTCTCGGCGCTGCCGTCGCAGCCGGTGATGCTCGGCGGCGACGAGCGGCAGAAGAACTGGATCGGCGGCGGCATCGCCAGCGGCAGCATGAAGGGCGCCTTCTGCCTGACCGAGCCCAACGTCGGCTCCGACCCGGGCGCGCTTGAGACGAGCGCGAAGAAGGATGGCGACGACTACATCCTCAACGGCGAGAAGATGTACATCTCCGGCGGCACCGTCGCCGATTACGTCGTCGCCTTCGCGCGCACGAATGGCACGCCGGGCGTGAAGGGAATCAGCGCCTTCATCGTCGAGACGAAGTCAGCGGGCTTCCGTGTCGCGGGGCAGGATCGCAAGATGGGCGTCCGCGGCGTGCCGACGGCCGACATCGTCTTCGAGGACTGCCGCGTGCCGAAGGAGAACCTGGTTGGCGGCGCCGAAGGACAGGGCTTCAACCACGCCATGCTCACGCTTAACTCATGCCGGCCCGTCGTCGGCGCGCGCGGCGTCGGCCTCGCCGAAGGCGCGATGACGTATGCGCTCGAGTTCGCGCGCCAGCGCAAAGCGTTCGGCAAGCCGATCGCGGAGTTGCAGGCGATCCAGTTCATGTTCGCCGACATGGCGATCCAGATCGAGGCGGCGCGCATGCTCGTCTATCAGGCGGCCTGGCGCGTCGATCAGGGGCTCTTTCAGCGCGAGCACGCGGCGTATCTCTCGATCGCCAAAGCCTTCGCGACAGAGACCGCAGTGAAAGTCTCGAGCGACGCCATGCAGGTGCTCGGCGCGCAGGGCTACATGATGGACCACCCGCTCGAACGCCACTACCGCGACGCGCGCCAGCTGATGATCGTCGAAGGCACATCGCAGATCCAACGCGTCGTCATCGCCCGCGCGCTCATGGAGCGGGAGCTCGTGTACCCGTAGCGTCGCGTGCCGCGTCCGGATGCCGGATCGTCGAGAGCTGGCGGCGTATGAATTGGATCCCGGTAGTCGCGCTTACCGTCATCTTCGGCGGTTCGCTCGTTGTAGTGACCATCTGGGCTGTCCGGGGCGCCCCCGGACTACGAGGCCGAACGGCCGGAATCGGACCGTTCACCAAGTCAGTCGCATTGGCCGACGATGAGACGAAGCTTGCGGAGCTGTGGGCGATCGAGCGGACTTCCGCGCGGGTCGCCGGCGCGGGCGTATTGACGTTCACAGACCGGCGCATCATATTCACGCTGCAGAGAGCACGGGGTACGGGAACGATCCGCCGCGTCATGCAGATCTCACCTACGACGGAAGTTGATTACAGCGACATCACATCGTGGCGACTTGAGAAGCGGCGACAGTCGGGATCGGCGTCGTTGTGCCTTTCTCGCGACCTGCTCTGATCATCCGCACAGGGGATGGCGCCGATCACGTCTATTGGGGCGCGCCTGGACACGACATTGTGAGCAAGGCAGAAGCACACCTTCCCGCCGCTTCGAGCGGTCGACGCTAGTCCGTAGGGACGCGAGCAACTCGCCGACGCCATTTAACACTTACTCCACATCTTCTCAGCGGCTCCTTAACCATCACGGTCCGATACCTCATATGCCGGAACGACGATCTTCCAGCGAAGGAGAACGACGATGGGCACATATGTATCGATGCTGAACTGGACGGCCGCGCCGCCACCTGACGCTGGCGATATCCGCGCTTCGGTGCGGCGCCGTCACGCCGAATTGAAACGCCACGGCCTGCACTCCGTCACCGTGCTGCCGGACGCCTGCGATTGCACCGCCGTGATGATCGCCAACGTGACGGACGAGGCGGAGGCCGTCGCGCTCGCCGCGACGATCTACCCCGACGCGTCGGTGCACGTCGAATCGATGCGCTTCGACGACGATCCCGCCGCTCCCAACTGGATCGGCGAAACGATCACGCCGCCGAAGCCGCGCGACTACCTGGACGCCGTTCTCGAAGCGGTCACTGCGACGTGATCTCGATCGCGCGGCTCTATCGACGCGGAGCCGAGGTCACGTAGGGGCGCCGCTCGCTGCGCCCTGCCCGGCCGACGGATGATCCATCGAATATCCACGAATACGGGACAACCTAACCTTCGTGCTCTCTTCGTGGCCCTTCGTGGATCCAATCCGTCCTTCGTGTCCTTCGTGGTCCAACCGAGCGTCTACGCGCGCAACGAAAGCGCTGCCGCATGCGCGCGATCCTCCGCGCGATCGTCGATCGCCGTCAACTCAGGGCCGGCGTGGCGGCGCGCGAGCGCGACGCGCAGCACGTGATCGGCGAGCGCGGGATTCTTCGGCAGCAGCGAGCCGTGGATGTAGGTGCCGATGGCGTTCTTGTAGACCGCCCCCTCATAGCCGTCGGCGCCGTTGTTGCCGCGGCCGCGACGCACACGCGCCAGCGGCTGCGCGCCGGCGCCAAGATGCGTCCGCCCGCCGTGATTCTCGAACCCGACGATCGTCTCAACCGTCGCGCCGCCGCCGCCGGGCGCCCACTCGGCGATGATGTTGCCGATGCAGCGCGCGACGAGCTCGCCGGGGTTCTCGGTATAGAGATCGAATACGCCGGCGCCCGGCAGCTCGACGCCGGAAGCGTCGCGATAGAAGCGGCCGAACAACTGATATGCGCCGCACACCGCCAGCAGCGACACGCCCGACTCCACCGCATCGCGCAGCGCGGCGGCCTTCGTCGCCAGCAGATCATCGGCAACGGCGCGCTGTTCGCGATCCTGCGCGCCGCCGGCGAAGATCAGATCGTACGCCGAAGGATCGAGCGCGTCGCCGACGCTCAGCTCCGTCAGCTCGAAGCCGATGCCGCGCGCCTCGCAGCGACGCCGCAGGCACATGATGTTGCCGCGATCGCCATAGATGTTCATCAGGCGCGGATAGAGGTGCGCGACGCGCAGCGTGACGTCCGTCATCGCGATGACCCCGCTGCTACGGCGTCATCCTCCCAGAACCGGCGGCCGCCGCCGGTCTTCGCCAGCAGTTCGCGCACGTCCAGCATGGCGGTATACGTCGGCACGACGTAGAGCGTCTCGCCCGCCGGCGTCGCCGCCAATGCGCGCGCTACGGCCGCCGAGGTCTCGGGCTCGATCGCGACGTCATTGCCGAAGCCGGCGTACTTCAGTCGCAGCGCCAGATCTTCGGCGCGCGTACCGGCGGCGAGGACCCAGTCGGTCTGCGGCTGCAGCGTTTCGTAGTCGGCATCCCAGATCCACGAGATGTCGCGTCCGTCGGCGATGCCGTCGTTGAGGAAGAAGAGCATGCGCTTGCGCCCCGGTCGCGCGGCGATCGTCCGCATCACCTGATTCAGCCCCGTTGGATTCTTGCCCAGCAGCACCTGCACGTCGCGACCATCGATCGCGAAGCGCTCCTGCCGCCCGAACGCCGCCGAGAAGCCTTCGAGCGCCGTCACGATCGCGTCGCGCGGCAGCCCCAGCGCGATCGCGCCCGCCACCGCTGCCAGCGCGTTGTAGGCGTTGTACAGACCGGCAAGCGGCAGGGCGATCTTCATCTCGCCGTCCGGCAGTGCGATCGTCAACGATGTCACATCGTCGCCGAGGACGACGCGTGTCACGCGGATCGATGGCTGCGGCCGCGCGTTGTCGCATTTCGTGCAGCGCCAGTGGCCGATGTGTCCGTAGTACGTCACGTCGTAGGCCAGATCGCCGCCGCATTCGAGGCACGTGCGGAAGTCCGACGCATGCTCGTCACTTGAGCCGCCGGCGCTGGCGTCGTCGACGCCGTAGTACAGCGCCTGCGCCTCGCGCCCGCGTCCGAGGTGCGCGACCGCTGGATCATCGGCGTTCAGGACCAGCGTCGGTGCGGTGTCCGTCGCGGTCGCCGCGAGTGCGCGCTCCCACGATTTCGCGACGGTGTCTACTTCGCCGTAGCGGTCGAGCTGATCGCGGAACAGATTCGTAAAGACGATCGCGCGCGGCTGCACCGCATCGACAATCGCCGGTAGCGTCGCTTCATCGACCTCGAGGATCGCCAGCCGTCGCGACGCATCCGGTATCGAGCCGGCGATCGTCGCTTCTTCGACGAGCATCGCCGCGACGCCTCGCATCAGGTTCGATCCACTGCGATTGTGCAGCGGCCGCAATTGCGCCGCCGTCGCGATGCGGCTGAGCATCAGCGACGTCGTCGTCTTCCCATTCGTCCCCGTCACGGCGATCGCGCCCGCCCGCGCTTGCGACGCGAGGTGCCGCACGATCTGCGGGTCGAAGCGCTCCGCCGCCAGTCCGGCGATCGCCGTCCCCCCGCCGCGCCCGGACACCCGGGAGGCCGCCGCCGCCGCCTTCCCGGCCCAAATCGCCATGATCGTCCGCACCTTCATACCCGCAGAGTACGGCCTTATGCGTCGCGATTGACCGGGTTGGGGGCCGATGATACATTGTGCCGAATTGCGCAATCGGCCCTCCTGCCCGGCCGGGAACGGCGATTGGAGCCAGATGCCCATAGAAATACCCGATGTCGTCATCGACCGGCTGCCGGTATACGCCCGCGCGCTCGCGTCGCTGGAGCGCAACGGACGCGAGGTCGTGAGTTCGCAAGAACTGGGGTCGCTGCTGGGCGTGACGCCGGCGCAGATCCGCAAAGACCTCAGCTATTTCGGGCGCTTCGGCAAGCAGGGGCGCGGCTATAACGTCCAGCGGCTGCTTGAAGAGCTGCATCAAATCCTCGGGCTCGATCGCAAGTGGCAGATGGTCGTCGTCGGTGTGGGGCAGCTCGGACGCGCGGTGCTGAGCTACGGCGGCTTCGCGCCGCAGGGCTTCTCGATCATCCACGCCTTCGATACGGATCCCAGCGTGATCGGCACGCGGCTCGGCAACCTCGTCGTGAAGCCGGTGGATGAGATGAGCAAAGAACTCTCCGGTCACTCGATCGACATCGGCATCGTCGCGACGCCGGCGGCGTCGGCGCAGCGCGTGATCGATGCGTTGGTGGCCTGCGGCGTGAAGGCGATTCTCAACTACGCGCCGATCGCCGCGCACGTGCCCCCGCATGTCCACGTGAAGGACATCGACCCCGTGCTGTCGCTGCAATCGATGACGTTCTACCTGAAGAACCAGGTTGAGGCCGCGCCAGCTACGTAGTCTGTCGACGCGTTCGACGAAGCGTCGTGGCGGCGGCGAGCGTCGCCACTCCCGCGATCGCGAGCAGCGACGCCGTCAACGCAAACGCGTTGGCAGCGTGCGGCGTTCCCGTGCCAGCATCCGGCGGCGCGATCGGGCGTCCGCCGGCGACGTCGGTGCGGAGGATGACGGTGCGTCCGCTGCCGTAGGGGTTATCCGACACCGACGTCGACAACCAGACGTGACGATCGCTACGGAAGAACTGCACATTGCCGTTGCCTTCGAGCGTCACCTCTGTGCGCCATGACGCCCCGCCGTCGTCGGTGCGCAGCAGCACGGGCGGCGGGTACGGGCCGTTCGGCGGCGCGTCGCGCACCCCGCCAATCGCCCAGCCCGTGGAGCTGTTGATGAAGAAGAGAGAGTTGAGCGCGAGATCGGATGTGCCCACGCTGTCCCACGTCACGCCGCCATCGATCGTCCGCCAGATCTGATCCTTGTTGTCGTTACCCGGGCCGAGGCGGAAATCGTACGAAGTCGTCCAGCCGAGTTGCGCGGAAAGGAAGTAGGGGCGTGAGGCGTTCTCGGGCAGTTGCCGGCGTTCCCACGTAGAGCCGCCGTCGGAGGTGACGCGAATCGAGTACTGGCACGACGATGGTCCGCAGCCGTCTGTCCAGGCATGATCGTGATCGAGGAATGTCGGCGTTGGCGTGCGAGAACTCGGATCGATGAGATTCCACGTGAGGCCGCCGTCGTCGGTGCGCCACAGGCCGTCTTCAAGAATGATCCATGCGCGAGAGCGATCAGCGGCGACAATGGTTCCGTTGTTCGCGTGCGGGAGTGTGCGCGGTTCCCACGTCTGGCCGCGGTCGACGCTTCGATAGACAAGGTCGGAACAGATGTCGCTGCAAAACGGCGTCGCCCACAGCGCCGCGCGATCGAGCGAGAGGACGACGGATTGCAGACGCGATGGCGGTGACGGAGCAGGCTCCCACGTCGCGCCGCCGTCACCGGTGCGGAGAAAGACATCAGGCGAAAGCGCGTAGCCGATTTCGTCGGACATGAACCCGACGGGATAGATCTGCGGGACGGCGCCGGTGACGGACTCCGCCCACTGGCGCGTCGCGAGATCGTAGCGGCCGATCCCAGTCGTGCCGCCGGATACGAGCACCGCATCCGATGTAACGGCGAACGATGCCGCGAACGTCGGAAACGATGCCACGAACACCGCTGGTTCACTCGTCCAGGTCTTGCCGCCGTCAGCCGTCCGCGTGAGCCGGTGAGTGCAGCGGTTTTCCGGGTCACACTCGATGATGCTTGTCGCGCCGTGCATCGCGTCGCGGAACTGCGGGATCAGCGATGCGGTGCCGGGCACGGGGCCGCGCTTCGTCCAGGTCGCGCCGCCGTCGGTCGTGGCGTAGAGCGTCAGGGTGCAGCCGGCGTCGTTGCAGGCGCGGGTCGTGCCGATGCCGTCGTGATCGTTGAAGAAGCGCGGGCCGTCCGGGACGACGGCGGGCGCGGCGGCGACGGTCTTCCACGTCGCGCCGTCGTCGGAGCTGCGTAACAGCGTCGACGTGTCGTGACACACCGGCGGGCCGCCGGGAGAATCGAAGAATGGTTCGCCGGGATGGCACGGCGAGGCGCTGAGCCAGCGCGTGCCGGTCGCGACGCCAGTAACGCTGGTGAAGGTGCCGAACCCGGGGACGGCGACAGACGTCCAGCTCGCGCCGGCGTCGATCGTGTGAAGGAGCACGCTCGGCTCATGCACGGGCGAGCCGACGTCACTGAAGCCCTGCCCGCGGCCGGTCACCCAGGCCTCGCGCGCGCTGACGACGGCGATCGACTGGAGATGCGTATCAGTGCGGGACGGCTGGCGCTGCCAGGTCGCGCCGCCGTCGTCTGTGCGCCAGATGCCGCCGGAGTACGTCACGGCCCAGGCGACGCGCGCATCGGCGAAGGCGATCGCGCCGGTGGCGATGCGCGGCTGCGCGGCGGCCTCCGTCCAGATCCGGCCGCCGTCTTCGGTGCGCAGGACGCCGGGGCTCGTCAGCGCGAGCCCGACGCGATCGTCGAACATCGTGATGCTTGAGATCGCGTTCGACGGCCGATCGTAGATCGTCGTCCACGGCGGCGCCGCGGTCGACGCGGTTCGCGTCGAGACGGCGACGAGCGTGATGAGCAGAAGTGCGGACGCGAAGGTGCGACGCATGCTTGGAGAACGCCAACGGCGGCCGGAAGGTTAACGGTGATCAGTGCTTCTTAGATGTCAGTTTCAGCGTCAGTTTCAGTTCGGGGTGGAACTTCGTCGCGCTTGGGCAGAGATCGCGGAGAACGCAGTCGGGGCAGGCGGGGCGCTGGGCGGTGCAGGTGCGGCGGCCATGCTTGATCAGTCCGATGTGGAAGGCGTAGAAGTCGTCCGGCGGGACAGCGGCTTCGAGCAGCGCGTGCGCTTTCTCGGCGGTCATCGCGGCCTTGCCGGCGCGCGCGGGGATGAGGCCGAGGCGCATCGCCACGCGGAAGACGTGCGTGTCGACGGGCATCGCCGGCCGGCCGAGCGCGAAGAGCAGCACGCAGGCAACCGTCTTCGGCCCAACGCCGTGAATCTCACGTAGCCAGTCGCGCGCGTCGTCGAGCGGCATCTCGCGCAGGAATTCGAGATCGAAGCCGCCGGCGCGCTCGCGGACATCGTGCAGCGCCGCCTGGATTCGCGGCGCTTTCGTCGGCGCGAGGCCGCCGGGCTGGATCGCGGCAATCAGCTCGCCGAGCGGCGCATCGATCACGGCGTCCCAGGCCGGAAATGCTTCGAGCAGGCGGACGAAGGCGCGGCCGGAGTTGGAGTCGGACGTGTTCTGCGACAGAATCGTCAGCACCAGCTCCGAGACCGGATCGTGATGCGGCCGCCATTCCGGGATGCCGTACGCGTCATCGAGCCGCGCCACGATCTCCGGGATGCGGGCGATGTTCGGGTGCGGTTTCGCGCGAGACTTCGTTGGGGCTATGCGGCGCGGAGGCATGACGCAGGGTAGCGCGCGGCGTAGCGCTATCCGCTTTCCACGACCCAACGACGTGCTGCCGACATGGTGCGAAAAGCTCCGACGGGGTTCGGCGCGTATGCCTTCGACGAATCAACGTCCACGCTAACCCGCGCGGGCTGGAAAGCCCACGCTACAGATGAGGTAGTCGTTTCAGCGCCCTGCCAACGGCTATTGCTAACCGCTATCCGCTTTCCACGACCTACAACCCACAACCCACAACCACGACCGATATACTCCCCGCCGGGGTGGATGCGTGCTTCTGACACTCGACATCGGCAACACGAACGTGACGGCCGGCATCTTCGATGGCGCGAAGACGGTGGCGACGTGGCGGCTCGCGACGGACATCGAGCGCTTGTCGGACGAGTACGCGGTGATGCTTCTCGGGCTGCTGCGCACGGAGAACATCGATCCGGCGTCAATCGATGAGGCGATTATGGCCTCCGTCGTTCCGGAACTCGCGACGGTATTC
>JBBQVO010000070.1:0-15132 GCA_038211505.1 Dehalococcoidia bacterium
CATTCAGTATCGGCCCCCCGCAGGGCCAAACGCAGTGAGGACACCGCAGGACCGGCTGATCTCCCAGGCGCCGCTCCCGCCAGCGGCTGCCCAATGCCCGGCGCGACTCGCCAGCCCGTCAGCCCGCCAACAGCCAACAGCTATCCGCTATCCGCTATCCGCTATCCGCTCTCCGCTATCCGCTATCCGGACCCCGCTGGTGCGAGCCTGCGGAGCGTGCCTTAATGAGCGGTGACTTGGCTGTTCGGGCTTCCCTATAAGTATCTCGTCGCGATCGTCTTCATCTTCGGGCTGTTTATGGACCTCATGGACACGACCGTCGTCAACGTCGCCATCCCGACCCTGCGCAACGACTTCCATGCCAGCACCTCCGCCGTCGAGTGGACGGTGACCGGCTATCTGCTCAGCCTGGCGATCTTCATTCCGGCCGCGGGATTTCTCTCCGACCGCTGGGGCACGAAGCGTGTCTTCCTGCTGGCGATGGCGATCTTCATCGCCGCTTCGGCCGCCTGCGGCCTGGCGCAGTCAATCGAGCAGTTGGTGGCGTTCCGATTCGTGCAGGGCATCGGCGGCGGCATGATGACGCCCGTGGGCACCGCCATGCTCTCGCGCGAATTTCCCGGCGCCGAGCGCGCCAAGGCGTCGGCGATCATCTCCATCCCCGTCGTGCTCGCGCCGACGATCGGGCCGGTGCTCGGCGGCTATCTCACCGAATACGTCAGCTGGCGCTGGATCTTCTACATCAATCTCCCCGTCGGGATCGCCGGCTTCATCTTCGGACTGCGCGTGCTGCAGGAGCACAAGGAGGCGTACGCGCAGCAGCGCATCGACATCCCCGGCCTGCTGCTCGGCAGCGCCGGCGCGGCGAGCACGCTGTACGCCGTGTCGCGCGCCGGCAGCGACGGCTGGACCGACACCAACGTCCTGCTGTTCGGCCTCGGTGGGCTGGCGATGATGGCGGCGTTCACGTACGTCGAACTGACGGTGCGTTACCCGATCCTCGATCTGCGGCTGCTCAAACGCTGGCTTTTCTCGTCGGGCAATCTGATGATGATGCCAGCGTTCGGCGCATTCGGCGGCTTCATCTTGATCTTGACGCTGTTTCTACAAGAGCTGCGCGGCTTCTCGCCGCTGGAAGCGGGGCTGATCCAGGGGCCGAGCGCCATCGGCACCGCCATCTCGCTGCCGCTCGCGAGCCGAATGTACGCGCGCGTCGGCCCGAAGCGCATGCTGATCGGAGGCTTCGCCTTCGCCGCGCTCTCGCTGCTGCCATTCCTCACGCTCGATCTCGATACCCCCGTCTGGTGGATCGTCGTGCTGCTGGTGCTGCGCGGGCTGCCGTTCGCGTTCGCCGTCGTCGCCGCGCAGACGCTGATCTTCGGTCCGATCGAGAGCGAGAAGCAGGGGCCGGCGTCATCGATCTATAACACGCTGCGGCAGGTCGCCGCGTCGTTCGGCGTCGCGTTGATCATCACGATCCTGATCGATCGCACGCACGCGCACGGCGGCGCCACGACGACCGTCGCGTCGCACGCCGCGGTGCTTGGCTATCACGACGCGTTTCTCGCTTGCTTCGCGCTGTTCCTCATCCCACTCGCCATCGCCGTCTTCGTCGACGACGACAAGGCGGCCGCCGCCCTCGAACAGCGCCGCGTGATCCCGGCGCCCGTAGCCGTCGTCGCGGAGTAGCGAGGACACACCAGCCGCCGCCACCAATCACCGACCCTCCAACTTCCAACATCCAACCTCCAACATCGGCGCCACAACGGAGCCATCCTCGTTCACAGAGAAAGTCGCAACACGCCACGTTCCCTCACCCAAGACTGCTACACTCCCGCGGGTTTGTGGAGGGACGTGCGGATGCTGCGTCGGCGGATTGTCCCTGTCGCGATGATGATGGCAATCGTCGCGGCGATGCTCGCGATCGTCGCGACGATTGCGGCCTGCGGCGGTGGATCGCAGAAGAGCGACGACGCGACCGCCGGGCCGGCGCGCAGCTTCTTGATGGGCATCAGCACGCTGCCGCGCGCGCTCAACGCCAGCGCCTACGCCGACACCCTCGATCTCGCGTCGAAGAACGGCGAGATGGTGCTGATCCAGCGCACGCCACCCTGGGCCGACTTCGCGTCCGGCGCCGACGTCAGCGAAACGACGGCATCGACGACGGCGTCGGAAGTCGACGCGATCAGCGCCAAGCACCTGAAACTGTTCTTCGCGATCGATCCGACAGACGGCGCGACCGGGCGCGATCGTCTCGCCGATCTGCCGTCGTCGCTCGCCGGGCGGAACTTCGGCGATCCCGTTGTGCGCGCGGCCTTCGTCTCCTACGCCAAGTACGTCGCCGTCAACTATCACCCCGCATACATGGCGCTCGGCGTCGAGATGAACCTGTACTACCGGAAGAACCTCGGCGAGCTCGATAACTTCAAGTCGCTGTACGACGAGGCCTACGACGCGGTGAAAGAGATCGCCCCCGACACGCGGGTGACGCTGACGTTTCAATACGAAGACCTGACGGCGAAACTGCCCACCGCAGACGCTCACTTCGCCGACTGGCCGCTGCTGCGCCAGTTCGAGGATCGGATGGACGTGATGGCGATCAGCACCTACCCGAGCTTCTTCGCGACGAAGGCGAGTGACATCCCCGACAACTACTACAGCCAGCTGCGCGGCTTCACCGACAAGCCGATCGTCATTGCCCAGATGGGCTACTCATCGGCCGCCGGCGCCAACGGCATCAACAACGGCAACGAGGATGAGCAGGCGGCGTTCCTCCGGCGCGCGCTGACAGAAGCGTCGTCGCTGCACATGCCGTTCGTGATCTGGTTCGCCGGCTGGGATCCGTCGTACGCGGCCGATACGCAGTCCGGCGTCTTCCAGCACATCGGCCTCCTGCACGAAGACGGCAGCGAGAAGCCGGCGTGGGCGATCTGGCGCACCGCCGCCCGCCGTCCGTATGTGGCGCCCGCCGCCGACTGAGTGCGGGATCACGACGACCGGTTTCCCCGCGCCACGCAAGTTCTTCACCGATGCACGCGTTAGGCTGCTGATTGCTATGGCGAACCCATTCGCGAAATCGAAGACATTCCACAAAGCCGGCACGCTCCTCGTCACGCCGATGTGGAAGCTGCTACCGACGCCCGCCGGCCTCGGCGTCGTCACGACGCAGGGACGCACATCGGGCAAGCTGCGCGCTCGCGCGATGCGGGTGATCCGAGACGGCGATCGCGCCTACGCCGTGTCGATCCTCGGCGAGCGCGCCGACTGGGTGCGCAACATCAGCAAGAACGCGCATGTCACCGTCAAGCTCGGCCGCCACACCTATCGCGCCGCCGCTCGCCGCGCCACGGGCGATGACCTGACGAGCTTCGCCGCCGCCTACCGCGCGATCGTCGGTTGGTACGACTACTACGACTACCTGACGTACGTCTGGGACATCCCGACAGCGTCCAGACTCCGCCGCCAGTACGACCATCTCCTGGCCGACGGCACACCAATGATCTTCGATCTCCAGCCCGACTAACGGTCAGACGCAGAACCGATCGCCGCGCCCGCGCGCTGGCTGCGCACAGCGCGTGAGTGCGTCATCGCCTCGCTCGAACTCCCCTTCCCGCACCGGGAAGGGGTTGGGGGTTAGGTGCTCGTCCGCCGCCAGATCCCCGGTAATCAACGCCGCCTAACTCGATCCCACCCAATCAACCCTCTGTGCTCTCTGTGCCCTCTGTGGATCCTTTGCCCAAACCAGATCGTTGTTGCCATCCGATCTGGCCATCTCCTACACTCCCGACAGCGGCTGAATCGTCCCAAGGAGTATCGAAATGCGGCAAACGTCTATGTCCATGCGGAAGGGAGTCACGTATTCAGAGGACATGACGCTTAATGCGAACGTTGAACCTTGGGATTCTGGCGCATGTAGACGCCGGTAAGACAAGCCTGACCGAACGGCTGCTCTATGCGGCCGGCGTCATCGACCAGATCGGCAGCGTCGATGACGGCAACACCCAGACCGATTCTCTCGCGCTCGAACGCGCGCGCGGCATCACGATCAAATCGGCGGTCGTCTCGTTTCTGGTAGGCGACGTCACGATCAATCTGATCGACACGCCCGGCCACCCCGACTTCATCGCCGAGGTCGAACGCGTGCTGAGCGTGCTCGATGGCGCCGTGCTCGTAATCTCTGCCGTTGAAGGCGTGCAGTCGCAGACGCGCGTGTTGATGCGGACGCTGCAGCGGCTGCGCATCCCGACGCTGATCTTCATCAACAAGATCGATCGCGGCGGCGCCGACGATGCGCGCGTTCTCGCTGACATCACGGAGAAGCTGACGCCCGCCGTGATCGCCATGGGATCGGCGCGCGATCTCGGCACGCGCGGCGCCGCCGTCACGCCATACGACGCGACCAACGCGGCGTTCACATCTCGGCTCGCGGATCTGCTCGCCGAACGCGACGCCGCGTTTCTCGCCGCCTACATCGATGACGCCTCCGCTGTCTCGTACAAGCGGCTGCGCGACGAGCTTGCGACGCAGACGAAGCGAGCGCTGGTGCATCCGGTGTTCGCCGGCTCGGCGATCACGGGCGCCGGCGTCGGCGCGCTCACCGACGGCATCACGGAGCTGCTGCCGGCGTCCGACGGCGACATCGATGGCCCGCTTTCGGCGACCGTCTTCAAGATCGAGCGCGGGCCCGCCGGCGAGAAGATCGCCTTCGTCCGCATCTTCTCGGGCACCGTGCGGACACGCGATCGACTGCAACTCCGGAACGACGACGCGTGCAAGGTGACGGCGATCAGCGTCTTCGACCGCGGCGCTGCCGTCCGACGATCGTGCGTCGTCGCCGGCCAGATCGCTAAGCTCTGGGGCCTCGGCGACGTGCGAATCGGCGACGCGATCGGCGTACCGCGATCGACGTCAGAACGCCATCACTTCGCGCCGCCGACGCTTGAGACGGTGATCGCGCCGCGACGGGCCGCCGACAAAGGACGGCTGCGCGTCGCGCTCGATCAGCTTGCGGAGCAGGATCCGTTGATCAACGTGCGGCAAGACGATGTCCGGCGCGAGACGTCCGTCTCGCTGTACGGCGAGGTGCAGAAGGAAGTTATCCAGGAAACGCTGGCGACCGACTTCGGCATCGACGTCGACTTCCGCGAGACGACGACGATCTGCATCGAGCGACCCGTCGGCGCCGGTGAAGCCGGCGAGGTCCTCTACTCCAAGACGAAGACAAACGTCACGGGAAATTGCTCGCCCTTCAGCTCGAACCCGTTCCTCGCCACCGTCGGTCTGCGCCTCGATCCTGCGCCGATCGGCACGGGGATCGAGTTCCGGCTCGCCATCGACGTTCGCCTCGTGCCGCTCTACATCTACAAGACCGTCGACACGTTCGTCGAGCACATGGGGCAGTACGTGCGCGAGACGCTGCAGCAGGGCCTCGTCGGCTGGCAGGTCGCCGACTGCACCGTGACCATGATCGACAGCGGCTACCGGGCACCAGGCACCACGGCCGCCGACTTCCGGAAGCTCACGCCGCTGATCCTGATGCGTGCGCTCAGGGAAGCGGGCACGACGGTGTACGAGCCGATGCATCGCTTTCATCTTGAGATCCCGGCCGACACTTTCAGCGCCACGATGCCCGTGCTGGCGCGACTGCGCGCCGTCCCGCAGACGCAGGAGCTGCGCCGGACGTCGTACGTGATCGAGGGCGAGATTCCGGCGTCGCGCGTGCACGAGTTGCAGCAGCAGCTGCCGGCGCTGACGCGAGGCGAAGGCACCCTCGAGTCCGAGTTCGATCGCTATCAACCCGTCGAGGGAACGATCCCGATGCGGCCGCGGACGGATCACAACCCACTCGATCGTAAGGAATATCTGCTGCACGTACTGCGGCGGGTCTAACAGAGGAGGTTTCGATGAAGAATTACGAGCCGGTCATGACGTTCGGCAAAGATGTCGCCGATGCCTACGACGACACGCCACGCGGCGACGAGGATGCGGCGGTGGCGTTCCTGCGCGAGATGGCGGGCGACGGCCCGGCGCTTGAGCTGGCGATTGGCACCGGTCGCATCGCGAGGCCGCTCGTGGCGCAGGGCGTTCGTGTCGACGGCATCGATCTCTCGCAGTCGATGGTCGATGTCCTGCGCCGGCGGCCGGGCGGCCAAGGGATCACCGTGACGATGGGCAATTTTCGCGACGTGCGGGTCGCGGGAACGTACCGGCTGATCTACGTCGTTTTCAACACGCTGTTCAACCTGCTGACGCAGGACGACCAGGTGCGCTGCTTCGAGAATGTCGCCGCCCATCTCACCGACGACGGCGCATTCGTCGTCGAGGCTCATGGCCCGGAGTTCCTCTACCGTCTGCACAACCACCAGTACGTCGAGGCGGAAGGCATCGAGGTCGGCGAGGTGCACCTGGATGTGCTTCGGCACGATCCAGCGACGCAGATGATCGACGAGAGCCATGTGACGCTCTCGCCGGCGGGCATCCGACTGAACCCGGTCGTCCAGCGCTTCGCGTGGCCGAGCGAGCTCGACCTGATGGCGCGAATCGCCGGTCTGCGTCTGAAGCAACGCTGGGACGATTGGAGCCGCCGGCCGTACACGGGCACCGGCGACACCGTCGTCTCCGTCTACGGTCGCTGATCGGAAGGGATCGTTTCATGGTCGATCGCAAGATGCATGACGACGAGGTAGCGACCGACGCGGCGCTCGTGCGACGACTGCTCGCGGCGCAGTTCCCGCAGTGGGCGGATCTTCCCATCGCGCCCGTCCCGTCGGCCGGCACGGTCAACGCGATCTACCGACTCGGCGAGGACATGGTCGTGCGGTTGCCCCGCGTCGAGCGGTGGGCGAGTGATACGGAGATGGAGGCTCGGTGGCTGCCGAAACTCGCGCCGTACTTGCCGCTCGCGATCCCGGCGCCGCGCGGGGTGGGCGCGGCGGGTGAGGGGTATCCGTTCCCGTGGTCGGTGTATCGCTGGCTGGAGGGCGTAGACGCGACGGTCGAGCCGATCGCCGATCTGAGTGCGGCGGCGGCCGATCTCGCGGCATTCGTCGTTGCACTGCGTGCCGTCGATCTGGCCGGACTGCCGCCGTCGCGGCGCGGGCCGCTGGCGAAGCGAGACGCCGACACCCGGAAGGCGATCGGAAGTCTCGAAGGCATGATCGATACGGACGCAGCAACGTCCGCGTGGGAAGCGTCGCTGCGGGCTCCGATCTGGGACGCGGCGCCTGTGTGGACGCACGCGGATCTCTTGCCGACGAACCTGTTGGTGACGGAGGGCCGTTTGAGCGCGGTCATCGACTTCGGATGTTTGGGCGTCGGCGATCCCGCGTACGACATGCTGTGCGCGTGGAGCGTGCTTTCGGCGGAGAGCCGCGACGTGTTCCGTTCCGGAGTAGCCGTCGATAGCGCGACGTGGCTGCGCGGCCGAGGGTTCGCGCTATCGGTGGCGCTGATTCAGCTGCCGTATTACCAGACGACGAACCCGGTGCTGGCTGCGAACGCGCGGCGCGTCATCGGAGAGGTTCTCGGGGATCTAGCGTCCGGCGGCTGACCAGTCGTCGTAATCCAATCCGACCCCGATCCCAACCGCCGCGCAACGCCAACCACCAACCGCCAAGCCGCTCCCAAGCTGCGATCTTGTGATCGCCGCCCGCCCTCGCTAATATTCTCGGTGGGCGGCATCCCCAGAGGTGCCGCTTTTTGTGTTGTGGCGGCCCCCGGCCCTGCAGGAGAGCATGCCAAAGTACATCTTCGTGACCGGCGGCGTCGTCAGTTCCGTCGGCAAAGGCATCACGACAGCGGCGCTCGGCCGCATCCTCAAGTCCCGCAACGTCTCCGTCTCCATCCAGAAGCTCGATCCGTATCTCAACGTCGACCCCGGCACGATGTCACCGTATCAGCACGGCGAAGTCTTCGTCACCAGCGACGGCGCAGAAACGGACCTCGATCTCGGCCACTACGAGCGCTTCATCGATGAAGAGCTGACGAAGGCGAGTTCCGTCACGACCGGTCAGATCTACCAATCTGTGATCGCCAAAGAACGCAAGGGCGAGTTCCTCGGCGGCACGATCCAGGCGATCCCGCACGTCACGAACGAGATCAAGGCGCACGTGCGTGCGATCGGCCGCGAGACCGGCGCCCAAGTCGTGATCATCGAAGTCGGCGGCACCGTGGGCGACATCGAAGGGCAGCCGTTCCTCGAGGCGATCCGCCAGATCCGGCGGGAAGAACGCACGGAGGACACGCTCTCGATCCACGTTACTTTCCTGCCGCACCTCGGCTCGACGAACGAACTGAAGACGAAGCCGACGCAGCACTCCGTCCGTGAGCTGCGCAGCGCCGGCATCCAGCCCGATGTCATCCTCTGCCGTGCAGACCACGAAGTGACGGCGGACCTGCGCCGCAAGATCGCCCTCTTCTGCGACGTGCAGGAGCGCGGCGTCATCTCGCTGCCGACGGTCGACAGCATCTATCAGGTGCCGATCGTGCTGCAGGATGAGAATCTCGGCGACTTCGTCATCGAATCGATGCAGATCGATGCGGCGCCGCGCGATTTGGCGCCGTGGCGCGAGATGGTCGACCGGCTCGAACACCCGACCGGCAGCGTCGAGATCGCCGTCGTCGGCAAGTACGTCGAGCTGCACGACGCCTATCTCTCTATCAAGGAAGCGCTGATCCACGCCGGCATCGCTCATCGCACCGCCGTCAACCTTCGCTGGATCCAGAGCGAACGGCTCGAGCAGGAACCAGCCGCGTCGCTGCTCGATGGCGTCGACGGCATCCTCGTCTGTCCGGGATTTGGCGCGCGCGGCATCGAAGGCAAGCTCGAAGCGGCGCGCTACGCCCGCGAGAACAAGATCCCCTACCTCGGCGTCTGCTTGGGCTTACAGATGATGGTGATCGAATACGCGCGCAACGTGCTCGGCATGCTCGCGGCCAACTCCACCGAAGTCGACCCGCACACGCCGTACCCGGTGATCAGCATGCTGAGCGAGCAGCTCGGCATCGAGGACAAAGGCGGCACGATGCGGCTCGGCGGCTACCCCTGCACACTGATCGCCGGCACGAAGGCCGCGGCGGCGTACGGCGTCAGCGATGTCACCGAACGCCACCGGCATCGCTACGAATTCAATAACAAGTATCGCGACGATCTCGCCGCAGCCGGACTGATCGCCAGCGGCACGTCTCCCGACGGCAGCCTCGTCGAGATCTGCGAGCTGATAGAGCATCCGTTCATGGTCGGTTCGCAGTTCCACCCGGAGTTCCGCTCACGCCCGGACCGCCCGCAGCCGCTCTTCCGCGAGTTCATCGCCGCCGCCATGCAGCTACGCGCGGGAGTGGATGCGGGCCTGATCGGCGAGCGCGAACCGGTATCCGCCGCCGGTGCTTAATTACGCGGAACGACGGCAAGGATCGGTTCGAGTACGCAGATCCAATCAAGAACGTAGGGACGCAGCTTTAGCTCCGTCCGGCGCGTTGGATCGAGATAGAGCTTCGTCCGTACGCCTTCCGCCAACCATTCGGCGATCATCCGCTGCACCGGACGGAGCTAAAGCTGCGTCCCTACGTTTTCGACCACCGATTCGGCGGCAATACGATACATCGGACGCTGCCTCCCTACGACCTCTCGCGTCGTTCCCACAATTCGCCAACAACCAACCGCCAACAGCCAACAGCCACCAATGACCACCACCGAACTTCTCCGCGCGCTGCATTTCATGTCGCTGTTTTTGATGATGGCCGGCCTCGGCGCGGTGATGGTGGCGTTGTGGCGCGGCTGGCGCGAGACTGATATCGAGCGGCAACTGATCGCCTTCGAGGATGCGTCGACTGGCCACAAGCTCGCGCTGCTGCCGGGGACGATCGCTGTCGGCGCGACGGGCGTCTTCGTCGCCGCCGATGCCGGATTCAACTTCATCACGACGGGCTGGCTGCTCGCGCTCGAAGGCCTCTACCTCATCATCCTGCTGATCTGCGTGCCAATTCTCGGTCACGCCATCAATCGCGTCGAGATCGAGGCGCTGAAGTCGCGTAAGAAGGGCCTGCCGACGGCGGAGTTGCAGGATCTCGTCGCCGACAACGTGCCGATCGTCGTCTGCCTCGTCATCCTCTTCCTCATCCCAGTCATGGTCTGGCTGCCCGAGTTCCAGCCGTTCTGACATCGTCGTCAGCCCGTCGCGTCTGGCGCATCATCGGCATATCACGGCCCTCCTTCGAAACGCCGCGCATGCGCATCGCACCTCATGCTGCGAAGGAAAGCGAGGCTACATGCTCGACGAACGGACCGCACCCGGTGTACGCGTCACGCCGAATGCCGCTGGAAGTGGGCAGCAGAGCGATGCCGAGAAGCAGGCCCGCCGCATCCTCGAACGCAATCACGCGCTGACGAGCGGGGATGCGCAGCCCAGCGTCGAAGGCGAAGAGGACGCGGGCAGCGGCCATACGGCCGGGTCGCGCGGCGCGCACGACGGCGCCTCGCAGGGCAACTACAGCAGTGACTGATGCGCCTCGATCTTGTACAGACGTTGCCAAAAGCTCAGCACAAACATGGTCATCGATGACGGAAATCGCAACGGGTCGAGGGACGGCTGCGCGAACTGACGCGATTGTCCGCCGACGCTTGCATCTCTTACAACAGACGGCGTTACGGCGGCCGATGATCCACGTGGGTTAGGGCGCAGTCTCTGTCACGGATCTGTTACGCGCCGCGCGTGTGAGCGATTTTGCGGCAGGCACCGTCACAGCACTACTCTGCGTCTGTCCCTCACTGCCACGGATAGTCACACCCCAACCTCATGCAGGAGTATAGGTATGCCAGCAAATCGACTCTGGATGGGCGCCATGACGATCGGACTCGTCGCGGCGCTCGCAATAACCATCCCGCAGCTCTTTCGCAGCACGCCGGCGCACGCCTTCACCGCGCCAACGACGAAAAACTACATCGCCATCGACTGTAACCCGACGACCGCGGCGATCGATGACAACTGTACGTACCCTTCAGGCACGTTATCGGTCGATGTTGATGTCGTCGCCGCCAACGTCACGGGCAATTCGGGCGAGGGTTCGATCGCGGCCTTCAACTTCGAAGTGATCGCTCCGAAGTCCGTGCTGCTGCCCAAGAACGGCGTCAACACGACGAACGATGCGAACCCGGATCTCCTTGACGCCAACCTCGCCGGCACCTGGGGCTTCCAGCCTTCGCCGATCAAGGACTGCACCGGCAACGCGTCGTACGCCTTCTGCTTCAACACCGACACCACAAAGTCGGACTCGTTCCTCTCCGCGTTCAATACGGCCGGCACGACGCCATATACCACCGGCACGGTGACGCACATCGCCCAGGTGCACTACTCCGTCGTCGCCGACGGCACGGCCCTGCTCGATCTTGAAGGCGCGTCTGTAGACAACGGCGCGCCGTCCGCCGAGTGCCCGCAGGATCAGGACGGAACCGGCGCCGTCTGCTTCAACGCCACCATTACGATCGGCACCCCCGTCGGCGGTACCCCAACCGCGACGGTAGCCGCGCCGACGAATACCGCGACGGCCACGAACACCGTCGCCGCCGCGACGAACACGCCCACCAACACCGCCACCGCCACGCGCACGAACACGGCGACGGTGACGAACACACCGATTCCTGGCGCGACGAACACGCCGACAAACACGCCGGCGCCGCCAACGGACACGCCGACTCCGTCGCCGACCGCGACGAGCACCGCCACGGCGAGGGCAACGAACACGCCTGGCGCGAACGACACGCCGACGCCGATCGCTGACACAGCGACCGCCACGAACACGGCCATCGCTGCGGATACAGCGACCGCCACGAACACCGCGACCGCAAATGACACGCCGACATCGGTTGCGACCAACACAGCCGTCGCAACGAACACCGCCGTCGCCACAACGACGCCCGCCGTCACCAGAACACCTGGCACGACGAGGACGCCGGCCGTCACGAAGACGCCCGCGGCGACGCGCACCAGCGTACCGACGGCAACGACGACGCCGACGGTTGATTGCCTGACGATCGGACAAAAGATCGATCTGCTTATCGGTATTATTCGGCGCTTCGGCGCCCACCAGGGCGGTCGCCACTTCGACGCCCGTTTCGACCTGAACCACGATGGCGTCATTGATGGAAGCGACCTGCAAATCGTCGTCCACACGAGGACCTGCCGCCACTTCCATTTCCGCTTCGAACGGGAGCGGGACGGCGACGACAGATAACAACCCAGAACGAACCTGAACGAGGCGGGGAGCATCTCCCCGCCTCGTTTCTTTTTCTCTCCTTGACAGGTCGCCACGCGAACGCCCGCGCCGCGGTCTCATCTTGGCTGAAAGTGACCGTCGTTTAGATTCAGATCGCGAGCTCGACGCGCCGTTAGCTCGTCGCGTCAAATACTCTAAAACATTTGACGAGTCTGATATGTTCAAGTGCTTGACGATCGTGTTATGCTCTCGCCTGACGGTGCGCCGAGGCGTAACCGTGACGCGAATCAGGCACTCCCCGCCCGAAAGATTCGTCAGAGCACCCCGCGTTGAGATAGCGACACTCCGGGCGCCACGCTTCGGTGTGTCTCGTCGGCGTTCGTCGAGAGTTTGACCGCCGCAAGGATGCAACAACACAGCGACCGGGATGGCCGCGCCAGTCGGGAGGTTCGATGCAAGGGCATAAGATCTGGATCGGAACGTTGACGCTTGGTCTGATCATCGCTGCGGCGGTGGCGCTACCGAGCATGTTCAGCAGCAGCAGCACGCCGGCGCACGCCTTCACCGCGCCTACGGACAAGAACTACATCGCCATCGACTGCAATCCGTTGACCGCGGCAATCGATGACAACTGCACGTTCCCGTCGGGCACGTTGTCAGTCGATGTCGATGTCGTCGCCGCCAACGTCACCGGCATTTCCGGTGAGAATCCGATCGCGGCCTTCAACTTCGTGGTGATCGCGCCCAAGTCCGTGCTGCTGCCGAAGAACGGCGTCAACACGACGAACGACTCGAACCCCGATCTCCTTGACGCCAATCTCGCCGGCACCTGGGGCTTCCAGCCTTCGCCGATCAAGGACTGCACCGGCAACGCGGCGTACTCGTTCTGCTTCAACACCGACACCACGAAGTCGGACTCGTTCCTCTCCGCGTTCAATACCGCCGGCACCACGCCGTACACCATCGGTACAGCCACGCACATCGCGCAGGTGCACTACTCCGTCGTCGCCGACGGCACGGCGCTGCTCGATCTTGAGGGCGCGTCTGTAGACAACGGCGCGCCGTCGGCGGAGTGCCCGCAGGATCAGGACGGAACCGGCGCAGTCTGCTTCAACGCCACCATTACGATCGGCACCCCCGTCGCGACCGCGACGAACACGGCGGCCGCGGCGACGAGCACGGCAACGAAGACGAACACCGCCACGGCGACGGCCACGCGCACCAACACTCCGACCGCCACCAACACAGTCGCCGCTGCAACCAGCACACCCACCAACACGGCGACGGCGACGCGCACCAACACGCCGACCGCGACGAATACCGTAGCGGCCGCAACCAGCACGCCGACGAACACCGCCACCGTGACGCCGGTGCCGACGAGCACGTCGACGCCATCGTCGACGCCGACGAACACGCCGGCGCCGCCGACCGCCACACCAACTCCGTCGCCAACCGCGACGATCACAAACACGCCCATCCCGGGCGCGACGAACACGCCGGTCCCGACGTCAACGAGCACGCCACTGGCGACCGATACTTCGGTGCCGACGGCGACGAACACCGCCGCCCCAACGGCCACGGACACATCGGTGCCAACCGCGACGAGCACGTCGTCGCCGAACGACACCCCAACATCGACTCCGACGTCAACGCCGACCGACACGCCGGTGCCGCTGACGAACACGCCGACGAGCACGCCCACCGACACGCCCGTGCCGCTCACGAACACGCCGACGAGCACCCCGACGGACACGCCGGTGCCGCTGACCAACACGCCGACGAGCACGCCGACGAACACGCCGGTCGGCGTCCCGACCAGCACGCCAACGAACACGGCCGTGCCGACGTCCACGCCGACGGCCACGAAGGTTGCGACGAACACGCCGCAAGCTACGAGCACGCGAGCTGCGACCAACACGCCGGCGGCCACACGCACGGTCACCAAGACCGCCGTCGCGACGCGCACCGGGACGGCGACACGCGTCGCCACCGCGACGGCAACGCCGCGGCCTGAGGCCTGCCTCACGTTCCGCCAGAAGGTGGATCTCGTGATCGGCATCCTGACCCACTTCGGCAGGCACGACGGCCAGAACGGTTACCGCGCCCGCTTCGATGTGAACCACGATGGCGTTATTAACCTCGCGGACCTGCAGAAGGTGCTGAACACCCGCACCTGCGGCCGCGCTCACGACGACGACGACTAGCTGTCGGACCGCACGAATCCGCACATGAAACGAAGGGGAGGCCACAAGCCTCCCCTTCGCCTTTGATGTTGCATCTGCCCGTCCCGCGCGATCGCCCCGGCACTACATTGACGCCCGCGTTTCACGCCCACCGCCATCTCCGTACACTGCCGCCATGGATACGGACGTCGTGATCATTGGCGGCGGCGTGGTGGGACTCGCCGTGGCGGTCGAGCTGTCGCGCACGCGCCAGGTCACGGTCATCGAGCGCCACCCGGGCCTCGGCTACGAGACGAGTTCGCACAACAGCGGCGTCATCCACGCCGGCATCTACTACCCCACGGCTTCGCTCAAGCACACGCTCTGCATCGAAGGCAACGGCCTGCTCTACGAATGGTGCGCCGCCCACAACGTGCGCGCCAATCGCACCGGCAAGCTGATCATCGCCGTCGACGACAGCGAACGCGATGCCCTCGACGAGGTCGCCGCGCGCGCGCGCGAGAACGGCGTCCGCGAAATGTCGATGATCACCGACGGCGATCGCCTGCGTGAGATGGAGCCATCGGTGCGCTGCGTCGCCGCCCTCTATTCCGGCACGACGGGCGTCGTCGATCAGTCGGCGCTGATGGCCTCGTACGCCGCCGACGCGTCCGCGCGCGGCGCCTGGATCGCGCTCAAGCACGAGGTCGTCGCAATCGAGCGCGTCGACGGCGGTTTCCGCGTCGGGATGCGCGACCCC
>JBBQVO010000071.1:0-15095 GCA_038211505.1 Dehalococcoidia bacterium
GGCGTCCTGCGCGTCTCAAAGGGCCCTGTCGAGAATCGAAACCGTCCGTCCATCGATCCGCTGTTCCGCTCGGCGGCACTGGCCTACGGCGAGAACGCGATCGGCGTCATCCTCTCGGGCTCGCTCGATGACGGCACCGCCGGCATGCGCGATCTCACCCGCTGCGGCGGCATCGGCATCGTCCAGGATCCCGACGATGCCGCGTTCCCCGATATGCCCCGATCGGCGATGGAACACGCCCGCTTCCGCCTCCCGCTCGACCAGATCGCGCCGCAGCTCGTGGAACTCCTCGCCGAAGCCACGGCGCCGCCGGCCGAGGCCTGCGATACGGAACGGCTCCGCAAGCAAGTCGCGATCGCCGCGGTCGATGTCGTCCCCGGGGATATCGCGCCCGAACTCGGCGTGCCGTCGATGTTCGCCTGCCCTGATTGCGGCGGCGTGCTCTGGGGCCAGGATGACGACGATGTCACGCACTTTCGCTGCCTCATCGGTCACGCCTATTCGCCGGAGACCCTGGCCGCCGGACAGACGGCGGCCGTGACGACGGCGCTCGTCACAGCCCTGCGCACACTCGAGGAAGGCGCAAAGATGCAGGATCACATCGCAAAACGCCTCCGCGACCGGAACCACGACCGCGCCGCCGCCCCTTTCGACGAGCGTCGGGAGCACATGCTGCGTTCCGCGGAGGTGCTGCGCGAGATGCTGTCGGGTGAGCACACTCCTCACGCCAACGGCGATCGACCGCACTGGCAGCCGATCCCCGCTGTCAACGCGTCCGCCGTAGGCGTATGATCACACGATGACGAAACAACGAACACGCCACGAAGTCTCGTACGAGGCGGCCCGCGTCGTCGTTCTCGCTCGCCAGATTTGCGACTACAACCGCGAGTTTGTGGCCCTCGTGCGTCTCGGCCCGGCGCACGAGGCGGATGCCCGCGAGATGCGATCGAGAGATGCGCGCGAACTGGCCGCGATGCAACGTGCTCTCGTGTCCACGAAGAGCGCCGACACCCGTTTGCGAGCTGGTTGACGGATCCCATGCCCTGCCGTTGACAACGCTCGCAAACTGGTACAATTCGGTCGCACGTCCCCGTCTTGCAGTCCTCAGGCAAGCGTACGTCTCCGAAAGGAACTCGCATGCCACGCGTACTCATCGTCCAACATGATCAGCCCGCCGTACGGCTGCTCGCCTGGGGCCTCAGCCAGGAAGGCATCGAGACGCTCGTCGCGCCGGGCGATGACGCGCCCGAACATCTGGCGGCGCAGCCGCCCGATGTCATCGTCATGAACACCAACATCGACGCCGAGCACAAGCGCACGGTGATCAGCGCGTTGCGCATGCTCGCTCCGGCCGCCAGCATCATCGATCTCGCCCCCGACGCCGAAGCGGCAGGCCGCAACACGGGCGCCGACATCTATCTCAACGAGCCATTTCGCGTCGACGATCTCGTCGCCCGCATCCGCGATCTCGTGCCGGATCCGTCCGTGCCGAGCGGCGGAGAGTTGCTGCGAGAGCGCTCGCGCCGTGCGCGATCAGACGCGGCCGAGACGCGACGTCGGTACGCCGACGCGCACAGCCGAACCGCCGAGACGCTGCGACGCGCGCGCGAGATCTGGGCCGTGATCCGCGCGTCGGCGAGCGAGCACTAGGCCGGTGGACGCAATGGACTTGTTACGAACTCCCCAACCAATCGCGCACCAGCGACACGCAACGACCGATACGCTCACGGTCGTGTCCACACCTCAACCAAGCAGACACCCGCTCGATCGCGCCCGCTTCAACCACGCGCATGCCCGCGCGCTTAGCGCTCGCGCGCACGCCGCGACCGCACGCTCGCGCGAGCTCGCCGCGTCCGCCGAAGCGAAGCAGCGAGGTTGCAACCGCCGCATCGCCATCTCCGAAGGCATCCTGCTGCAGGTCCCGCGCCTCCGCCTCGTCTCCTGACACCGCCGTAGAAGAAGAACACGGCGGCAGGTCGGCCCGCACCCTCGCTATTGCCCAGAAGTCTCGCGTATTGGCTTCGATCGTCGAGTGATCCCCTCGCCCCTTGTGGGAGAGGGGGTGGCCGAAGGCCGGGGTGAGGGCTCGCCGTGCGCGATCAATCGTCGTGACTACGCACGACGCTGAGCGGTGAGATCGTCGGCGGGGCTTATGTGTCTTCTGGAGTGGGCGGCGCGGGATCTGACGCCGCATCCGGCGTCTTCAGCACGTGCACGTATTCATCGACGAGCCGCCCGTGCTTCTTGCGCATCGCGATCCGCTCTTCGACGTACTCCGGCTCAGAGCGCTGCGCCTTCAGCTCCTCGTCGAGGATCTTGAGCAGGCGCGCCGTGTGCGTGCGCTTGGGCTGTTCGTCGGCCATGACGCTCCGTCCTCGCGAGCCCCGACCGAACGGGATCTCGCGTGACCATTCTGCGCCGAACCACCAACATAATCAATATACGCGGCAACGTTATTTCTGCCGACGCCGTGGAGTCTCGCGCTCATTCACGCTCACCCCCCCCATCACGCGGCAAGCGTTATGTCGCTTCATGAGAATAACCTCACGACGGCCAACGATTCACTCCGGCCGGTTCACGAGGAACTGCGAGCCTCCCCCGCGGCCGTCACGATGAACTGACGTTGCATGCCCTCCGCGTAGTGACTCACGGTCTGGCCCTTCACCTTCTCGACGACGTCGCACAGCAGGTCGTAGCGGCCGGGCGTTAGCTGCAGGTGCAGCTGGTCACGTTCGCCGGGGCGCAGCTGTTGCGAGTGCGCGACGATCTCCTGCGTGCCGTCGTCGTTCATCTTCATCACGATCAGGTCGTGCTGCTGACCGGGGCCGCTGCTGTGACGGTGCGAGCCGCCATCGTGCTCGACGATTAAGTTCACGTCGCCGGCGTCGATGCTGCTCCGCGACGGATCAACGGCGAAGTTTGACAGCTCGACGCGCACGTCGCGCGGGCCGAGCGGCGGCGTGCTCTCGAACCAGCCGCTGCGAATGCCGCTGAAGATCACGAGCGGCACGAGCAGCACGAGCGCCGCGACGATCAGCGTCGCCGCCGGCGCGAGGTTCGCGACGAGCGATGCGCGCGTCCGCTTGATCTCGTAGACGTTGCCGCTACGCTCGGCGATCCGCTTCGCCTTCGACCGCAAGCGCAGGCTGTTCGTCATGACGGAGACGGAGCTGAACGCCATCGCGGCGCCGGCGATCACCGGGTTCAGCAGCCCGAGCGCAGCGATCGGAATCGCGATCACGTTGTAGCCGAACGCCCAGACGAGATTCTGCTTGATCGTCGTCAGCGTGTTGGCGCTGAGCGCAATCGCCTCGGCGACCTTCGAGATATCGCCGTGGAGCAGCGTGATGTCGCCGGCCTCGATGGCGGCGTCGGTGCCGGTGCTCATCGCGATGCCGACGTCAGCCTGCGCCAGCGCAGGCGCGTCGTTCACGCCGTCCCCGACCATCGCCACCGAGAGCCCTTCGGCCTGCAGCGATCGGATCAGCTCGAGCTTGTCCTCCGGCTGGGCCGCGGCGCGATACTCGCGAATGCCGGTCGCTTCGGCGACGCGCGCCGCCGTGCGTTCGTTGTCGCCGGTCATCATGATCACGCGCAGTCCGCGCGCATGCAGCGCCTCGACGGCGCGAGCGGCGCTCTTCTTCACTTCATCAGCGATGCCGACTATGCCTTCAAGATTGCCATCGACGGCGGCGAGAATCACCGTGCGTCCCGCTTCTTCGAGGCGATCGATCTCGGCCTGCGCATCTGCGTCGACGGCAATGCCGCGCTCGTCGATTAACCGCCGGTTACCGGCGACGATCGGCTTGCCCTCGACGACGGCGTAGACACCGCGCGCCACGAACGACTCGAAGTCGACCGCCGGCGGCAGTTCGTAGCCCGACTCTTCGGCCGCATCGACGACGGCGCGACTGAGCGGGTGCTCACTGTCGCGTTCGGCGGCGGCGAGCAGGGTCAGCAGCCGCCCTTCGGGCATGAGACGCGTCGGGATCACCTCCGTCACCTGCGGGCGGCCCTCCGTCAGCGTGCCCGTCTTGTCGACGACGATCGCCGACAGCCCGCGCGTCCGTTCGAGCACCTCCGCGTTCTTGATCAGGATGCCCCGTTCGGCGCCCATCCCCGTGCCGACCATGATCGCCGTCGGCGTCGCCAGGCCGAGCGCACACGGGCAGGCGATCACCAGCACGGCGACCGCGGCGCGCATGGCCATGATCCATTGGCTGTCGCTCCAGACGTGCGCCGGCGATGTGAACAGCCCCCAACCGAGGAACGTGGCCAGCGCGATCACGATCACTACCGGCACAAAGACGGCGGCGATCTGGTCGACGAGCTGCTGGATCGGCGCCTTCGAGCCCTGCGCCTCTTCCACCATCTTTGCCATGCGGGCGAGCACGCTCGTCGCGCCGACGGCGGTCGCTTCGGCGCGCACGACGCCGCTCTGGTTGATCGTGCCACCGATGATGCTGTCGCCGACCCTCTTCTCGACCGGGATCGACTCGCCGGTGATCATCGATTCGTCGACGGTACTGTGGCCCTCGCGAACGATGCCGTCGACGGGCATCTTCTCGCCCGGCCGCACGATGACAATGTCGCCCGCGCGCACCTCCTCGACGGGCACCTCGACTTCCGTACCGTCGCGCGAGAGCCGCGCTGTCTTCGCCGACAGGCCGAGCAGCGCCTGGATCGCCGACCCGGCGGCTCCCTTCGCGCGCTCCTCGAAGTACTTGCCCATCGTGATGAAGACGAGCACCGCGACGGACACGTCGAAGAACATGTGGTATGGCTCGTCGAAGATCACCACCCAGGCGCTGTAGACGTACGCCGCCGTCGTGCCCAGCGCGATCAGCACGTCCATGTTCGGGTTGAAGTGGCGAAGCGACGCGAACGCGCCCTTGTAGTAGCGCCAGCCGAGGACGAGCTGGATCGGCGTCGCCAGCGCCAGCACGATGAGGCCGTGCGCGTACATGTTGTTCGCGATGTACAGGTTGGCGATGTCCATCGACATCGCAAGCACGACCGCCGGGATGCCGAGCACAGCGCCGAAGATCACGAGCATCAGCGTGTGCCGAGCGCGATCCGCCCGGGCCGAAGCGCGATCCTCTTCCGGCTGCGAAGGCGTCGCCGCGTAGCCCGCCTTCTCGACGGCCGCGACGAGCGCCTCGATTGAGATGTTCGCCTCGGCGATGACGAGCGCTTTCTCCGACGCGAAGTTGACGTTCGCGCTCTCAACGCCTTCGATCTTGCCTAGCGCGCGTTCGACACGACGCACGCACGATGCGCACGTCATGCCGTTGATGTCGAGTGATGTAGTCGTCTGTTTCGTCGCCATCTCTATCTCGCCTCTGGATCTATGTCTGCCGGTCATCGTGACCAGCGCGGCCGAAGGGTCACGCCTTCGCGGCGGCCTCGTATCCCTCTTCTTCGACAGCGGCGACGATCTTCATCTCGTCGAAATCGCCCGCAACCTCGGCCGAGTTCGTCGCCAGATCGACCTTCGTTGACGTCACACCCGGCACGGCTTTGATCGCGTCCGTGACGTGGTGGACGCAGTTATCGCAGGTCATCCCCTTCACGTCGAACATCATCGTCTTCGTCATCGCGTCTTGCTCCTTCGGTACTGGTTCTTATTTCGATGCTTCCGCGACGGCGACGATCGCCGGCGCTACTTCCCCTTCATGGCGTACAACTCGCCGAGTTCGGCGAGGACGACTTCATCGCGGCCGTCCTGGATGCCCTCGACGACGCAGGTGCGCAGGTGGCCGTCGAGCATCAGCTCTTCCGCTTTATCGATGGCGCGCCGCACGGCGTACGTCTGCTTGAGGATGTCCACGCAGTACTTGTCCGCCTCGACCATCCGCCGGATGCCCGCAAGGTGCCCCTCGATGAAGTTGAGCCGCTTGAGAACCTGAGTCTTGGTATCGTCCTGCATCGTTCCTCCCATACCCCCTGGGTGGGGGTGCAACAACATGATACCGCAAACCTGGGATTCCGCAATCCCACTTCTCGCTCAACCGACTTCGGCACCGAGCACCTGCTTCCGACTTCGTGGCCACCGCCGATCCATGAGCGAAGCCCTGCCGCCGAGATCCCCGACCTAACGTCGCCCGCTCAATCGGGCCGACGCCCGTTCGGCCGACACCCCGAAAAATCTGTGAAATCTGTGAAATCTGTGGTTCCCTCTCGTGCGAAATTCGCTTGCACGTACCCTTACCTATGGCGTATGGTAGTCGCAACTAGTGGCAACAAAGGGAAGCGGCATGTCTTGCGAGACTGAAACCATCGACCTTCTGCGCGGCTCCGGCCACAAGATGACGCCGCAGCGCATGATGGTGCTAACGTCCCTCCGCCACGCCCCTGGCCACCTCAGCGCTACCGCGATCCACGATCAGGTGCGCGCGTCCTACCCCTACGTCGACATCTCGACCGTCTATCGCACGCTCAACGTCCTCAAGGATCTGCGGCTCGTCTCAGAGACCCACATGGGCGGCGGAGACGCGACGTTTGAGTGGGTGGGCGTCGAGCGGCACCATCATTTGATCTGCAAGCAATGTAACGATGTCACCTCTCTCGACCACGAATACATGGATCGCCTGGCGGCGCACATCACCGAAGACCTCGGCTTCACCGCCGACATGGATCACTTTGCGATCTTCGGGATCTGTGCGTTCTGCGCGGGCGAAGCGAGCGGATCCGCTGACGAGCTGCTCGTCACGCCAGCGGTGACCGTCGACTGAACCGTCGAAGGAACGAACGAGATGCCTCTACCAGGATTCGACGTGATTGTCCTCTCCATCGGCGGCGTGTCGATCAGCCTGATCGGCGGCGCGCTTGCGCTCGGGTTCCGCCACGGCATCGACTGGGATCACATTGCCGCGATCACCGACATCACGAGCACATCGGCGACGCCGCCATCCGCGCGTGAGACATCGCTGATGTCCGAACCGGGCATCCTGTTGACCGACGAACGCGACCACTCGATCAATCCCGGCGGCCCGATCCACTCCCACGGACACGGCGCGCATGAACACGAAGGCTCGCCTGTCGCGCCGGCGCACGAGCGCGTGATCGAGCGCGAACAGCGAGTGCCAATGATGGCGTCAATGCTCGCCGCTGACGGCGGCGGCGGCGCCATCTCGATGGGCCATGCGCGACCGGCGACGTCCGGCGCCTACCAACGCTTCGTAACTTCGCAAGGACGGCCGTGGATGCTCGGCACCTCGTACGCGCTCGGCCACGGCACCGTTGTCACGATCCTCGGACTTCTCGCGATCCTCGCGGCGTCCGTGCTGCCCGACTGGGTCGATCCCTTGATGGAGCGCGTCGTCGGCGTCACGCTGATCATCCTCGGTCTCTATCTCTCGTACTCCGTGTTCCGCTTCTTCCGTGGCGGCGGCGAGTTCCGCCTCCGCAGCCGTTGGATGCTCGTGTTTGCCGGCATTCGCAACGGAGTCGGCTGGGCGCGCGCGAAGGTCGGCGGCAATCACGAACATACACACGTGCGCCCGGCCGATCAGTACGGCTGGAAGACCGCCTACGGCATCGGCATGATTCATGGCGTCGGAGCCGAGACGGGCACACAGGCGCTGATCATCGCTACGGCCGCCGGCGCCAGCTCGAAGGGCACGAGCATCGTCGTCCTGCTGACGTTCGTCGTCGGGCTGCTGATCTCCAACTCGCTGGTCACGGTGATGAGCACGACGGGTTTCGTCTCGGCGAGCCGGCGGCAATGGATCTACGTCGGCGCCGGCATGGTGGCCGCGATCTTCAGCCTCGTCGTCGGCGTCATCTTCCTGTCGCACTCCGCCGGCCAGCTGCCGGATCTCAGCCAGTACTTCAACTGGCTCGGCGGCCCGAATACGCACTGACGTGGCGACCGTCATGCCCGGCTCGACATCAACTGATCGCCCATCGGCGCAACTAGTCGTCGTTGACCCAACCGCGAGCCGTCGTTACCGTTGGGGCACTTCACGGCGTCGACGGAGTTCTCGCCTGTGCCTCAAGCATCGCCCGTTCGCGTCGCCGTCCTCGGCGCGGCTTCGTTCGCGGAAGTCGCGCACATTCCGGGGATCAACGCACACTCGAACGCGAGCGTCGTCGCCCTCTACGGCAGCGATCTTTCGCGCGCCCAGACGATCGCCGGCCGCTGCGGCGTCGATGATGCGACGGACGATCTCGCTGCCCTGCTCGCGCGCACGGACATCGACGCCGTGACCGTCGTTTCGTCCGACGACAAGCATCACGCCTACGCGATGGCCGCGCTCCGCGCCGGCAAGCACGTCTTCTGCGAGAAGCCCATGGCGCTCAACGCCGGCGATGCCGCCGAGATGGTGCGCGAGGCGCATGCGCGCGGCGTCGTGCACCAGATCAGCTTCACATTCCGGCACAATCTCGGGCTGAGTGAGCTGCGGCGACGCGTCGTCGACGGCGACATCGGCAGCCTGCGCTACATCGAGATCCAGGGCGAATGGTTCGGCCGGCCCGAGGAGATCGTGCCGACTCCGTCGTACCAGAACGAAGCGTACGCTCGCATGGGCTATCTCGGTGAGATGGGCTCGCACTACATCGACGCCGTGAACTTCATCGCCGGCCCCGTCGCCGGCTACATCGACCAGATCACTGCAACGGTGCTCACGGTGCCCCGACAGCATCAGAGCCCGGATCTCGCGTCGGCGCTGTTTCGGACGTCGGGCGGTCTTCAGGGTCAGTTCACGATCAGCCGCACGACGGCGGCGCCGGCCTCATACGCCGTGATCCACGGCGACGGCGCGCGCGGCCATCTCGGCTACGTCGTCGCCACCGGCGATCGCGGCGCGCTGTCGGCCTCGTTCTCGCGCGGCAACACCGAGGCGCTGCGCATCCTTCGCAGCGGATCACAGTGGGAACGCATCGATCTCGGCGACGGCGCCTACGACGGCACGCCGCACTCGGTGCCGCTGATGTTCGCCCGCTTCATCGACGCGATCATCGACGGCGAGGAGCGATCCGGCATCTCGGCGACGTTCGACGACGGCTTTCGCGCGCAGGCCGCGATCGACGCCGTGTTGCGCGCGGCCGAGCATCGCACGTGGGAGATCGTGCCGCTGGAGGCGCCATGACCGATCCCGTGCGCCTCGGCGTCGTCGGCGCCGGCAGCATCTCCATCCGCGGCCTGCTTCCGCATCTCAGTCAGGACGACGTGCAGGACCGCGTGCGCCTCGCCGCCGTCTGCGATCCAGCGCCCGGCCGCGCCGAAGCGGCGGCGGCGAAGTTCAGCGTCGAACGCCACTTCAACACGATCGAGGAACTGCTGGATCGCGGCGAAGTCGACGCCGTGACGATCGCCTCGCCGATCGGGCTGCACTACGAGCAAGGCATGAGCGCGCTGCGTGCTGGCAAGCACATCCACTTCAACAAAACGATGACGACGACCGTCGCCGAGGCCGATGAGATCATCGCGCTGGCCGAGCAGCGGCGGCTGCGCATCGTCGCCTCGCCCGGCGAGATGGTGCGTCCCCACAACCAGCGCATCAAACAGCTGATCGCCGAAGGCGCGATCGGCATGCCGGTGTGGGCGCTCGGCGGCGCGGCGTTCGGACGCTATCACGAGATGGAGTCCGTGCGTGGCGGCGGCGATGCGCTCACGAACGTCGATCCGTCGTGGTACTTCCGCAAGCCCGGGGGCGGCCCGCTGTATGACATGACGGTCTACCCGCTGCACACGCTGACCGGCGTGCTCGGCCCGGCGCGCGCCGTCAGCGCGATGTCCGGCGTGCGCGTCGCCGAGCGCGCGTTCGGCGGCACGGTCGTTCGCGGTGACGCCGACGACAATTCGTTCATCGTCATCGACTTCGGCGACGCGCTCTTCGCTCTCGCGACTGGCGCCGCTGCCGGCTTGCAGACGCAGGGACACATGCCGAACTTCTTCGGCACAGAAGGCGCGATCATCGGCCTCCGCCTCAACCGCGAGCCATTCGACTATCCCGGCCGCGACCTGGCCGATGCCCATCCAGCTGGCATGCAGGTCTCGCTGCCGCACGTCACCGGCGTCCACCGCGACATCGAGGAGCAGCACGTCTTCGAGGACGTCATGCAACTCGTCGATTGGGTGCGCGATGGCACGCCGTCGGTCGCGACGGCCGCGCACGCACGCCACGTCATCGACATCATAGAATCGGCGTATCGCGCCGCCGAGTCGGGCCAGCGCCAGACACTAACGACGACGTTCTGACGTGGTGATACGGCGCGGTTAGCGCGTGTATCGCTGGAAGAACGACCAGATTAGCTTCGTGGCGTCGATCTCGTCCGTCGTAAACCCGATGATCGACGCGGCTGGCGAGGCGCTGAGCGCCTCCATGAGCTTGCTGCCCGGCCACGTGTGCCCGCCGTCGGCGACGACGTAGAACTCGACCGACGCGCCGTCGCGGCAGCCGCCGAAGACTCGCAATTCGACGTCGCTCCCCGCGGGCGCCACCTCCGGCGTTGCACCGCAGCCGTCGGCGCTGACCCATTTCGCGAGCGCGTCCTCCACTGGCGGGAAGCCGTTGAAGTTCGCCGGCGGGCACATCGGCGGCCCGGCGTCGGCGAGCGGTTTGCCGGCGATCAACGACGAGACGATCGGGCCGAGGCCGCCACAGTACGGCAGCACGACGTCCTTCTTGCCCCAGAACACGATCATCGGCATGGCCGGCGCGTCGTCGCAGTTGCCGATACGCGTGATGCCCGACACAAGTCCAACCGCGGCGATGCGATCGCGCATGCGGCAGGCGAGCACGGTCGACATGATGCCGCCGTCTGAAATACCCGTCGCATACACGCGCGATTCGTCGACGCAGACGTCCGCCTCGACGCGATCGAGCATCGCGCTAATGAACGCGACATCAGAATTATTCGCACCCTCGTCGAGACTCCAGCCCGTCGGCGTGCCGAGCGCTTGCGGCGTCAGCACGATGAAGTGCTCCGTCGCGGCGAGCGCCTCGAACGCCGAGACGGCAACTTGCTGGTCGATGTTACTCGTCAAACCGTGGAGATTGATCACGACGGGCAGCGGCGCTGTGCCTGCGCCGTCCGGCAGATAGCGGCGATACGTCCGCGACACGCCGCTAGCATCGACACGCTGGCTCGTTGCGCCTCCCGTCGTGGCGCCTGCCGCACATCCGGCGGTAGGCCGACGGCTGCCCGAGTCGCCGGAGCGAGTCACCAGCGCAACCGCGGAGCTTGCTTCGGGGCTGCGATCCATGCTGGCAGTCGACGATCTCGTGGACGACGCTCTGCCTCCGCACGACGACAGGAGGACTCCGAGGGCGATCGCCGCCGAAACGATGAGGGTTTGATAAGTTGGACGCCTCCATCGTCGGCACGCGGCCGACTGACGATCGCAATATAGGGTATCGCGCCAGTCGGCGACCGCTCCCGCCTTTGGCGATCCGAGGAATACGCGCGAAACGTCAACGAGTGCGCTTGCAATACTTCCTTTACGATTATCTCGTTGCTTGTTCATGGCGCATGTGCGAGCGTAGTCGCATGCGGAGAAGCACACCACACTCAGGGGGAACCTGGCGACGAACGTTCGTCGCTGCCATGATCCTCGGACTCGGGCTATTGTCGCTCACCGCGGGCGGGCGGGCGGCGAGCGCCATCGGCCAGCCGCAGGTGAACGAGCGCGTCGTGGCCACCTACTTCAACGGCCAGATCACGTTAACCGGCAGCAGGTTCGGGTTGCCCATCAGCCAGCGATCGCTCCGGTTCGACTACGACAGCACGAGTACAACGCTGGCCTCGAGCGATCCGGCGGTGCAGTCGTGGGGCGCAACCTCCATCGTCGTCAACCTTCCGCCTGCCATCCACACCGGTCGCGTCACCGTCATTGTTGACGGCCAGTCGAGCGCCGGCGTCGATTTGTATGTCTACATCCTCCGCACGTCGCCGACGGCGCTGCCATCGAATGGAAGCGCGCGCCCCCTCGCAGTGACAACGACGCCGGACGGGCGGCTCTGGATCGATGAAGAATTTCATCGGGAAATCAAAGTGCTGACGAACGCGCTCTCGCCGTCAGCATCGGCGGTGAACATCCCCCAATTCATCCCGCCCGGCATCTATGCCAACAACCTGGGTGGAGCGGATGGCCGCACGCCGGTCTCGGCGCTCGGCGAAGACGTTGAAACCGACACCGATGGATCGATTTGGCTCACGGACGGCGGCGCGTTTCTCTACGCCGGTCAGCAGATCAACACGAGCAGGATCATTCACTACACGCCGGCATCCGGCGCATTCGCCTGCTACAACGTCCCCGGGAACGACGCCGAGGTCTTCGCCGTCGTCATCGATCACGCGCGCGGCATGGTCTGGTACTCGGAGTCGTCGCCTCGCGGCAACGCGATCGGTGGCTTCTCCATCAGCGGCGCGACCTCCGCTTGCCAGTTCAACCCCGACGCCGACGCGCAAGCTCCCCTGTGCTCCGTGCAACAAGTCCCGGCGTGTCACCAACACTTCGCGCTGCCCACGGCCAACTCACAACCGACGCATCTGGTTCTCGACGGATCCGGCAATATCTGGTTCCCCGAATACTCCAACAACAAGATCGCGCGTCTCAATCCGACGACTGGCGCGCTGCTGGAACTGCCGCTGCCGCCGCCGATCGTTCGCCAGGGCCCCGGCTCGTTCGTTGGCAGCGGCCCGTTCGAGATCGACATCGATGCGAACGGCGATCTCTGGGTTGCCGAATACTTCGACGCCACCGTCGACCGCATTCAACCATCGCGATTGGCGACCAACGACTGCACACATCTCGATACGATGAACCACAATCCGTGCATCGACGAGATCTTCGTCGGCTCGAACGGCCTCGATGGAATTACGATTCACACGTTGAACGTCGGTCCCAATGGCCTCGTGTGGTTTTCACTCAGCGGCAGCCCCGCGGGCTTCGGCAATGTATTCAACGTCCTCAACGGAAACGCGTCACGTCCCGGAGTGATCTCGATCGCTCGCGGCAACGCTGTCGCGCTACTGCCACCACTGCCGAACGTCCCCGACCTCGCGGGCATCGTCCAGGATCCGATCTCCGGCGATGTCTGGTTCGCCGAATATTCGAATCAGGCCGTCGGACGGCTGCAAGACACCTCCAACGACGGCGATACCGACGGCGTGCCGAATCAGATTGACAACTGTCCGACGACCTCCAATCCCGATCAAAAGAACACCGACCACGATCCATTGTCGCTTGCCGCCTGGTCAAAACCCTACAAGGATGCCACGCGCCCGAACGGCGACGCCCCCGGCGACGCCTGCGACCCCGACGCCGACAACGATGGGCTATCGAACACCGTCGAGTCCGCGCTCGGCCCTGGCGGCGCAAGTCACGCCAGTTGTCCCTCCGCCACCGCGAACACCGATTCATTGCTGCTCGATACGGATGGCGATCGCGTCACCGACGGCACGGAGTGTCAGCTCGGAACCGATCCCGCCGACGCGAATTCCCATCCCACAACCGCCGACTGTGCGGCGTCGCTCGGCGTGTCAGCAATCACGGATAGCGACGGCGATGGCGTACGCGACGGCGTCGAGTTCTGCTACTACAACACCGACCCGCACTCTGCGAATACCGATGGCGACGGGTGCGGCGACGCGCGGGAGATCGCCTCGATCAATGCCGATCTCACCGTCAACTCGACCGACTTGCAACAGGTGGCCGTCGCGTTCGGGCCTTCGTCGCGGCCGCAGTACATTCCCGACTTCGATTCCGACAAAAACGGAAACATCAACTCGACCGACTTGCAGTTCCTCGCCGTCCACTTCGGACCGTGCCCGTAGCCAACCACTTCCGGTGATTGTTGGATTGCCCAAACCCGCGTCGCATTCGCCCGCGTCAACGGGTACTGCGCGATGACCACGCCCGGTTTCGCCGCCCGGAACTGTTATCATGCGTCTGCCGCATCGTTTCGTTTGAGCGATTTCGCGTCGCCATGCGTATAGGTGTGTGAGGGGATGGAACGATAGCGAATCGAGACACACGCTGAGACTCTTCCGACGCGGCACGACACCGGCCTACACGCGGCTTTCCCCGCAAGACACCTCCTTTCTCGCGTTCGAGAAACCCGGCATTCACATGCACGTCGGCGCAGCGGCGATCTTCGATGCCACGTCGTTCCGTGCGTCATCCGGCGCCGTTGATGTCGACAAGTTCCGTCGATATATCACGTCGCGCTTCCCCATGCTGCCGCGCTGCCGCCAGCGGCTGGCCTACGTGCCTGTCACGCGGCAGCCGATCTGGATCGACGACCCCGACTTCAAGATCGAGAATCACATCAAGGAAGTGACGCTGCCAGCGCCCGGCGACGACGCCGCGCTGAAGCAGCTCGCTGGCGAGATCTTCTCTCGTCCGCTCGATCGCAGCCGGTCGCTCTGGGAGATGTGGGTCGTGCAGGGGCATGAGCATCTCGATCGCTTCGCCATCATCAGCAAAGCCCACCACGGCATGATCGACGGCATCGCCGGCATGGACTTCATCGGCGCGCTGCTGACGCCAGAAGCGGTCGCCGAGACACCCGCGACTCCCGCATTCGTCCCGCGACCGGCGCCCGCCCGCGCTCGCCTGCTGTGGGATGAGGCGCTGCGTTACGCATCGACTCCCTATCGCCTCGCGAAGGGCATCGTCGGACTCGCCACTGATGGCGACGCGCGACGCGAATTCGGCAGCCGATCGCTGGCGCTCGTGCGTTTCTTCGTGCGTGGCATCCGCGGCACGTCGAACAGCCCGCTCAGCGTCACGCCGACGACGGCCCGATCATTCGATTGGTTCGTGCGAGATCGCACCGAGGAGCGATCTCTGCGCGCCCGCATCGGCGGCACGCGCGACGACGTCACGCTCGCAACATCGGCCGGCGCCGTCCGCGACTTCCTGATGCGAAACGGCACCCGACTGCGCGGCCTGCGGCTGCGGGCGATGGCGCCGATCAATCTGCGGACAAACTCAGAACGCGGCACGCTCGGCAATCACGTATCGATGCTGATCGTCGATCTACCCGTCACCGAGGCGGATCCGCGGCGTCGATTCGAGCGCATCATCAGCACGACGGCGCGTCTCAAGCAGCACAAGCACGACCTCGGCGTAGATATCC
>JBBQVO010000072.1:0-14979 GCA_038211505.1 Dehalococcoidia bacterium
ACCCACGTGCCCATGGCGCTCGACATCGTGTCGGTGCCGAGAACGTCCTTGAAGAAGCCGTTCCACTGGCGCTCCGAATCGGTGATGAACTGCCGCCACGTGTCCAGGGGATTCTCGATATGCTCGGCGTTTGGGTTCTCGGCCATGGTGCGCGCTCCCTGCTCTCATCGCCGCGACCAGCGTCGCGAATCGTTTGCTTCGTGTTAGCTCTGAGCGGATTTCGCCGAGCGTTTGGCGGTCTCGTCGCCACGATCCGGATTCATGCCTTCGATCGTTTTCTGCAGCACCGCCTGATACTTGCCCAGCACGTCGATCCAGCTCGAAAGAAACAGATCGCCGGCCTTCGTCAGCGAGTACATGCGTCGCGCCGGCCCCGATTCGGACGTGTCCCAGAACGACGACACGAGCCCTGTGCGTTCGAGCTGCCGCAGAGTTCTGTACACCGTTCCCGAATCAAACGCCGGCAATCCCGCCTCGGCGAGCTGCTGCGCGAGCTGGTAGCCGTAGGCGTTCCAGTTACGCAGAAACGCGAGCAGCGTCGTCGTCAGCAGGTCCCCGTGCATCCGGAACGGCGTGTCTTGCGCGGGCTCCTGCTCGTTGCTCTTCGCCATCCTATCACGTCCTTCTGTTGCTGACATATTCGGCAAGTTGCGTCCGAATGAACGACGCAAAACGAACGGTAGTGCGGCTCGTCGCCGCGAGAATCTGTCAAGCTAGTTCAAGATACCACTTGACAGCCCATCGCAGCTATGTGTAATATACACCTATCAACGGAGTGACGCAAGTCACCGGGCATCGAGCAGCCACGCTGGCAGCAAGGAGAATCAATCCCATGGCCAAGACCGAAACAGCCGTCGACAAGTACTTCGAAGCGCTCACCGTCAGCTACGACGCGATCATCGAGGCGATCAAGTCCGGCAACGAGCGCGGCTTCCGCATCTCGAACAACCTGCTCGCCGAGGCACAGCGCGGCCAGCGCGAGACCGTCGATCTCGGCAAGAAGTTTGCCGAGGACCCGACCGATGTCGGCGGCTTCTACCGCGCCGCCATGGAGGCCACGACGAAGGCCCAGGGCCGCACGCTCGAACTGGCGCGCCAGATGTTCGACGAGCTGTCCGAGTCGCGCGGCGAAGCCCGCGAGGTCATCGAGAAGGTGATCAAGGCGCAGCGCGCCGCCGGTGAGGCCGCCGTCGAAGCCACGCGCGACGTCGCTTCCACCGCCGCCGACCGCGTCCGCACGGGCGTCGAGCGCGTCACCAACCGCACGGCCGAAGCCGCCGAAGACGTCGCCGGCCGCGCCAAGAAGGCCACCGCCGCCGCCACCGAGTAATCTCAGAGACTTTCGCGAAGAGAAATGGCCGAGTCCTAATGACTCGGCCATTTCGTTCGTCAACTCAAAGGTAACCGCAAACAGCCATCCGCTATCTGGCTAGCCGCTCTCCTCCTACGAAACAGGCTGCCAGTACCGCTTGCCCTCGCCCGTCAGCACGCGACCGAACGTCAGGCCGGGGAAGTGGCTCGTGCCGAGCAGCGCGCTTGATCCTTCGATCTCCTTCGCGAGCGCCTCCTGCGATCGCCGCGCGAGCTTCCCGTCGACGTCGCCGAGGCCCGACCATTCGGGCTCTGACAACTGCGCCGGACAGCTGATGCCGTCGCCAAGCAGAAATGCGCGCGCATCGCCCGACGACAGCACGACTCCGGCGTGACCGGGCGTGTGTCCGGGCATCGCGTACACATCGACGCCGGGCGCAATCGACGTGCCACCATCCGCCGCCTTCCAGCGCGGCTCGACTGCGGCGAAGATGTCGCGGCGCGCGACGGAGCCGGCCGGCAGATCCGTGCGCGACCAGTACGACTGCTCGTCCGTGGTCCATCGGTAGGTCGCGTTCGGGAACGTCGGCACCATCGCGTCGCCGTCCTTGATCGCCGCCGTGCCGCAGTGATCAGCGTGCAGATGCGTGATAAACACGGTCGTCACGTCGCCAGGTTGCACCCCCGCCGCCGCCATCTCGCCTAACAGAGCACCGCCGTTCCAGGTGTCCGACTCTATCGCACCAAGCCCGGTATCAATGAGCACCAGCTGATTGCCGGACCGCACGAGAAAGCAGCCGAATGGAAACGTCAGATTGCCGGCATGATCGAGCCAGCGCGCGTGCGGCTCCCACTGCTCTGCCGTCGTGCCGGCGAAGTACGCCGTCGCCGGAAACGTCACTTCACCGTCGGCGATGGCGATCACTTCGAGATCGCCGACCTTGAATTTGTTCGACATCCACTGCCTCCTTAAGATCCAACGAGTGCCAACCACGGCGATCGTACTACGCCGCGCGCCTTAGTGTCAGCGGCCGTCGTCGTCGCGCAAAGCCGGAGTGTCTGCGAGAATGCGCCGTGGCAAACACGCATTCAACGAACGGCGCGCCGACCATCGAGGGGCTGATCTTCGACTACGGCGGCGTCCTATGGGACATGCGCTGGGACATTTCGCGCACGCTCGAGCTCGAGCACGGCCTGCGCGAGCGCGCCATCGTCGAGACGCTGTACGGTTCCGACACCTGGCGCAAGCTGGAGATCGGCGACGGCGATCGCGACGCATGGCTCGCCGAAGCGCACGTCGCGCTCGAGACCGTCGCGGGCCGCGAGCTGCCGCCCCTGCACCGTCACTGGCGCGAGAACCAGCATTTGATCGCCCCGACCATAGATCTCATCCGCCGCCTGCGCGGCACGTATAAGACGGCGGTGCTCAGCAATGCCGACAGCACGCTCGTCGCCCGCTTCCGCGACACGCACGGCATCGCCGATCTCTTCGACGACATCGTATGCTCGGCCGATGTCGGCATGGCGAAACCCGAGCCGCGCGTCTACGCGCTCGCCGCGCAGCGCATCAGTCTTCCGCCCGAACAGTGCGTCTTCGTGGACGATCTCGAACAGAACGTCGAAGCCGCCCGCGCCGCTGGCATGTCCGCCATCCACTTCACCGTCGACCGCGACGATCTCGCTGTGCAGTTGGCGGCGCTCGGCGTGGTCGCGGACTAGCCAAGCCGGCATTGTCGACGTTGGATCGCAGGCCTGCAGGGCTTGTCTCTGTTCACAATGACATTGGTCAGGAGCGCACACGACGATCCGTGCGCGCGAGGACGATTGTTCGCGCACGGCGAGCCCTCACCCCGGCCTCCGGCCACCCCTCTCCCCTTGAGGGGAGAGGGGATCGGTTCGGACGCTGAGTCAGGCTGGCACTCTCGAGCCAGCGACGATCGGCGTCGGGCGTGAAATGTTCATTCCGCGGCGATCCCTTGTCTCTCCGACGCGGCGCGAAGATAATCGCCCGTAACAGCACGCTCGTCACCCGGGAGGATCGATGGACTGGCAGGACATCTACAAGCAGCGGCTGACGACGCCGCAGGACGCCGTGAAGGCGATCCGCAGCGGTGACACCGTGATGATCCCGATCTTCCCGCCGGTCACGCTCGCGCTGGCGCTCGCCGCCCGCAAGGACGAGCTGAAAGACGTAACGATCCGGCTGCTCGCGCCGGCCGCCGATCCCGGCTGGCTGCGGATGCCCGACGAATCGACATTCAAGGTGGAGTTCGAGCTCTACATCGGCGACTTCGCGCGCTTCGTCATGGACGAGCGGCGCGGCACGTACCTGCCGAATCTCTTCTCGCTCGGCATGAAGGCGTACGACCAGCGGCCCGCCGAGGTGCATGTCCCCGATGTGCTGTTCTGTACCGTCTCGAAGCCGAACCGCGCCGGCTTCTGCCACTTCGGTATGCACAACTGGGTGCAGCGATCGTACGCGCGCCGCTGTCCGACGGTCATCGCGCAGGTCGACGAATCGCTGACGCCTCTGCACGGCGACGTCTACATCCACGTCTCCGAGATCGATCGTTTCGTCGAGTTCACGCCGCCACCGCTGGATCGCGCCGCCTTCGACGAGATCGTCAAGACGATCGACGACGAGTCGCGGCGAACGGAATGGATCAAGCTTGCCGACGAGTTGCCGTCGCTCAAGGTGCTGGCCTCCGTGCGAGCGATCATCCCCGCCCTGCGTGCCGGCGACGTGCGCAACCTTCTCGGCATGGGCGAGCCGCCGCCGGAAGCGGAGCCGATCGCCAAACACCTGCACAGCCTGATCGCGGACGGCGACACGGTGCAGATCGGCGTCGGCGAGCCGTCGCGCGGCATGGTGCGTCTCGGCGCCTTCGACGGACGGAAGCATCTCGGCATTCACACGGAGCTGGGTTGGCCGGGCCTCGCCCGCATGTGGCGCGACGGCATCGTCGACGGCAGTCGCAAAGAGATTCACGTCGGGAAGAGCGTTGCGGCCGCCTGGACCGGTGTCGACCCCGGCGACGTCGAGATCATCACCGACAATCCGCACTTCGAGCTCTACGATCCCGAGTACGTGCTCAGCCCCCGCACGCTGACGAAGTTCGATCGCTTCGTCGCCATCAACAATGCGATCACCGTCGACCTGCTCGGCCAGATCAACGCCGAGACCGTGTTTGGCGGCCGCATGATCAACGGCACCGGCGGCCAGCCGGAGATGCATCTTGCGGGCGCGTTCTCGCCGGGCGGCCGCGCGATCACGCTGCTGCCGTCAACGGCGATGGGCGGCGCCGTCTCGCGCGTCGTCGCGCAGATGGACGAAGGATCGTTCGTCACGATCCCGCGCTTCTACGCCGACACGATCATCACCGAGTACGGCATCGCCCGCCTCTGGGGCAAGAACCACCGCCAGCGCGCCGAAGAAATGATCGCCGTCGCGCATCCAGATCATCGCGACGATCTGCGCATGAAGGCGCACCAGCTCTGGTGGCCGTAGACGACCTAGCCCCCGGCCCCTTCCCGGTGCGGGAAGGGGAGATCGAGCGGTGGCGATTCCCGGACGTTCGCGTTGCCGCGAGCTCAGATCGAGTGCGGGATCTTGGTCGGTAGTGAGCGTTGCCGCGCCGTGGGTGAAACGGCGAAGCGACTACTCGTCGAGTCGCCGCGTGCCGGGCGGCGTATCGATCACCGCCAGCGTACAGCGTGAGATGCAGATGAGCTTCTCGTCCTCGCCGCGGATCTCGATCGTCCACACCTGGCTCGTGCGGCCGATGTGGACCGGCACGGCGACGGCCGTAGCACGCCGTCGCGCTTCGACCGCACGTGATTGGCGTTGATCTCCTGACCGACGGCCACCTTGCCCGGCGGGCAGTTGACGTTGGCGCCCGTCGATGCCGCGCTCTCAGCGAGCACGAGCGATGCGCCGCCGTGCAGCATGCCCATCGGCTGATGCACGCGACTCTCGACTGGCATCGTCATCACCACGCGCGACTTCGATACATGCTCGAACGTCATCGGCAGCGACTGTCCGATCGAGCGCGCGTGTCCGCGATTGAACATCGAAACGTCAAGCGACTGCTCGTCAGAAGTCATCATTCTGCTTTCTCCGCGGCAATGTACGCCAGCGGGATCGTCAGCGCGAGACCACCGCGCTTCTCCGCCTCGATGTTCAAGTTCGATTCGAGCCGCTCGAACACCGCCACGCGCCGCTCGTCGGAAACGACCTGCTTCCACGCGCCGAGAAATCCCAGCTTGATGAAGTAGCTGTTGAGCAGCGCGCTGCCGTCCGCGTAGCGCAACATCGCCGTCCGCTCATGCACGACGATGTTCGCGAAGCCGGCCGTCGTGAGCAGTTCCGTGACGCGGGCGATCGTCGCCCGATGCGCGACATGCGCCGCGAGCGCATCGACCGCCGCCGATTCACCGAGATCGTCGAGCGTGCGCGCGAAGATGTCGTAGAACTCGCGCATGTGTCCTTGAAGGTTCGTCGTCAGCGCGAGTGTGCCGCCATCGGCGAGCACACGCCGGCATTCGCGTACGGCAGCAGCCGCGTCGGCGAAGTTGTTCAGTCCCAGGTTCGAGACGACGAGATCGAACGCGCCGTCGTCGAACGGCAACGCGGACGCATCGGCGTGCGTGATCGTGACGTTGGTGATCGCTGTCGCGGCGGCTTTCGCGCGCGCACGATCGAGCGCCGCGTCCCATACGTCGATGCCGGTGACGTGACTCGACGGCCCGAGGCGCTGCGCGAGCTGCAGCAGCGGGAATCCCGTGCCGCAGCCGACATCGAGGACGCGCATATCGGGCCGCATCGGCACGTGATCGAGCAGCAGCAGCCCTGACATCGCCGACCACAACGGCGCTTCGTCGTACGCCGATACGACGTCCGGCCGATTGAGATCGATTGCGAAATGGAGATAGTCGTGCGTCATGCACCGCTCCTGTCCGGACGTTGGCACTGTATGGCGGGCGCGAATCTGGCGCTACGGCGGCCGCTGGCATACGCTGGCGCGGCCACACGACCTCAACGCTGGAGAATGGAATACATGGATCAGCGAACGCGCACGCTCCGCAACGTCTGCGAGCCGATCGGTGCCAACGTCTACTTCGCGCCGGAAGCGCATCAGCGCTACACCGCACTCGGCCTTGGCGCGTACGGGCCGGCGTACTTCTGCAGCCGCGGCGCGTCGCTCGGCAAGCCGAGCGGCCTCGTCGTCACCTCGGCGTTCGGCGTATTCAGCCCCGCCATCGTCGTGCCGTCCGTCGACGCCGGCTGGGCGACGACGGATCCGGAATCGCTGCTGCAGGCGCGTTATGACGGCGCCGTCGCGTCGCTGCGCCGCCTCCTCGGCGAGCCCGACGCGAAGACGCTCGCGCGCGCGATCGAGCTGCTGCAGCGCGGTCTCGCCGTCGCCGAAGGCGCCGGACACCCGCTGTTCAGCGGCCTTAAGTCGCTGCCGTTTCCATCCGACCCCGTCGGCCGGCTCTGGCGGTGCTGCGACATGGTGCGCGAGCATCGCGGCGATAGCCACGTCTCCGTCTGGACGAAAGCGCTGATCCAGCCGATCGAGATCCAGCTGATGTCCGAATTGCAGATCGGCATCCCGCTGAAGACCTACTCCGCCACCCGCGGCTGGACCGTCGAGCAGATGGACGCCGCGCTCGACGGCATGCGCGCGAAGGGTTGGATGCAGGGCGACGAGTTCACGGCCGCCGGTCACGACCTGCGCGACCGCATCGAGTCCGAGACCGACGAGATGGAAGTGCCAATCGTCGACGCTATCGGCGACGACTTCGATGAGCTGATCGGCATCCTCTCGCCGTGGGCAGCGGCGATCGTCAAAGTCGGCATCGCCGGCGGCGGATACCCCGGCGACGCCAGCGCTATCGCGGCTATGGCCCGCGGCGCTCGCTAGCACCGCGCGCACTCCCACATTCGCCGCGCGCTGTGCTACGATCGGGCCACCCATGCCGGACGAGGCGGCGCGCGGCGAGCGCGGAAGGAGCGATCCGATGACGACAGACGTTCAGCCGGCGTACACGCGGACCTACCCGCGGCAGGTGCGCACGGACACCGGCAAGATGCTCGAGCTGCGCCTGATGACCGGCGCCGACCGCGAGCTGCTGCTCGACTTCGCGCGCTCCCTCCCCAAGCTCGACCTCATGTTCCTTCGGATGGACATCACCGACCCGCGCAACGTCGATGAGTGGATCAAGAACATCGACGCCGGCCGCACCGTCACCGTGCTGGCGATCGACGGCGACGCGCTGGCGGGGTGGGCGAGCCTGCACCACAACGAAGTGCTGTGGACGCGCCACGTCGGCGAGATCCGCACGATCGTCGGCGGCAACTATCGCGGCACGAAGCTCGGCGTGCGGCTCGCGGAAGAGATGTTCTCGGTCGCGAAAGATCTCGGCCTGAAGAAGATCACGGCGCAGATGACCGCCGATCAGAAGGGCGCGCGCGCCACCTTCGAGCGCATCGGCTTCCACCCCGAAGCGCTGCTCGCCGACTACGTCGTCGACGCCGAAGGCCGCATGCACGACATGCTGATCATGTCCTACGACATCGACGGCTTTAACGACTAGCGTGCGGCTGACACGCGCGCGACCGCGCACGGTTAGGTGCAAATGTCTCCGTCGATGATGGCGTATCGCTGGAGCGTCGATCCGCTCTCATCGAACACGAAGAACGCCCAGTAGTTGCGGCCGAGATCGCCGCCCGAATACAACACACCATCGTCTTCTTTGACCGACGCGCCAATGATCAGATCGTCGGCTGTGAAGAACTCTGAGAGCATCCTCTGGCAATCGCCGATGCGAGCCGTCGTCCACGACCCTGCCTTGCCGAGAGTTCCGACCTGCACATCCGCCCCTTTCGGCCGCCGCTGAGCCGTATCGTGAAGAAATGCTTCCACCTCGGCTCGCGTGGATCCTTCATGCACGTTTCGCGCCGTCAACGAGCGGAACTGTCTGACGCTGAAGACGCGGTGCTCAAACGCGTACCAGTACGTGGCGCCGGTGCCCAACGCAACAACGGCAACAAGAACGGAGATCGCGCCGATAACCAGTGCGAGACGCCGGCGGATCGAGCTGCGTGACGGTGAGTCTGCCATCACATTCATTGTCGGCTACGCGCGGCTCCGGCCGATAGAGCTGGCTACACTGAACGCACGAGAATCACTCAGGATCCGACGATGACGGCCATCATGTCCTCAGCCACACAGCAGATGCTCCGACGATTCGTCGACGGGTCTTGCCCGCCCGACGAATTCGAATCATGGCTCATCGCTACGTCTGACGACGACGACGCTCCCGCGAGCGAGCGCGCCGCTGTCAACCAACTTCGACTAATGATGCTCGAGTGCGGCGAGGCACGCGCTCGCGGGATGAACTCACCGCCGAAATACGAACTCTTCTGACTGAAATCGGTCGCGGCGCTGAAAGAGTCCGCATCAAGTAGCTGCTTCGTATTTCCGAAAACGTCTCGAACCAGTGGCGTCCGCTAGTGTGCGCTACGCCGGTGTCGCGACCGCAGGCCGCCCGGGCAGATCGAGATCGACGGGCGGCGGCGCCGGGTTCACCAGCCCGTACATCAGCGAAGACGGCACAAGATCGCGCAGCTCGTCGATGCTCCACATGCCGTTCTTGCTGATCTGGCGCATCGGCGTCTCTTCGTGCGCCAGCGAGATGCGGCCGCCGTTGACGTAAAACACCTTGCCGTTGATGTTCCACGCCTCGTCGCACGCCAGGAACACGGTCATCGGCGCCACGTACTCCGGCTCGCGCATCGGCGGCACGGTTGAGACACGCGGCTGTTGCGGCGCCACCGGCGCCGTGCCCGCGCGCGCCCGGAGCTGTCCCGCGTTCGACGGGATCGTCGCCGTCATCCGCGTCGCCGCGCCGGGCGAGATCGCGTTGCAGGTGACGCCGTAGCGGCCGAGATCGCGCGCGACGACGCGCGTGAATCCGGCGATGCCCGCCTTCGCCGCGCCGTAGTTCGACTGACCCGGCAGCCCGGAAAGGCCCGAGATCGACGAGAAGTTGATGATGCGGCCGTACCGTTGCTGCCGCATCAGGATCGACGCCGGCTTCGTCGTGCAGAAGTGGCCCTTGAGGTGGACGGCGATCACGTCGTCCCACTCCTGCTCGCTCATGTTGAAGATCATCCGGTCGCGCAAAATGCCGGCGACGTTGACGAGGATGTCGAGCCGCCCGAAGTTGTCGAGCGCCATCTTCACCAGATTCTCGCCGCCTTCAACCGTCGCGACGGTGTCGAAGTTCGCGACCGCCTTGCCACCCGCGCCTGCAATCTCGGCGGCGACTTCCGCCGCCGGCCCGCTGCTCGGCGCCGATCCGTCGACGTTCACGCCGAAGTCGTTGACGACGACGTTCGCGCCCTCGGCCGCGAGCAGCATCGCCACCCCGCGCCCGATCCCGCGCCCGGCGCCGGTTACGATTGCTGTCCGTCCTTCAAGTCGTGGCATCTTGGCCCTCAGTCCAGCGGCGTTTATCGCGCCCGTACGGACAGGTCTTCAGACCTGTCCTCCTCGACTAGCACAAACTATTCAATCTCAACTCGGACTCCGTACGGCCAGATCTTGTCGAAGAATCGCTCTGTAGAGACAGATCTGTCCTCGTCGGTGAATCCCGAACTGTGAATTGTCCACTCCGGTGTCCGCCGAAGATCGTCTACCGTCAACTCAGAACTCGTCCTGGTATCTCCAGATCCGGCGGCGGCGGCGCCGGGTTGTCGATGCCTGCCATTAGCTGCCGCGGCACGAGATCGCACAGCTCGTCGAGCGTCCACATCGCCGGCTTGAACATCGTGCGCATCGGCGTCGGATGATGCGCCAGGCCGACGCTGCCGCCCGCGACGTGAAAGATCTGGCCGTTGACGTTCCAGGCATCGTCGCTCGCCAGATACGCCGCCATCGGCGCGATATATTCGGGATCGCGCAGCGGCGGCGCCGTCGGCGCGCGGTTGCTCGCCGCGCCGCTGATGCCGGCGCGCGCCCGCAGTTCGCGCGACGTCTGCGGCACCGTCGCCGTCAGCCGCGTCGCCGCGCCCGGTGCAATCGCGTTGCAGGTGACGCCGTAGCGGCCCAGGTCTTTCGCGACCACGCGCGTGAATCCGGCGATGCCCGACTTCGCGGCGCCGTAGTTCGCCTGTCCCGTGTTGCCGATGATCCCCGACGTCGACGACATGTTGATGATGCGGCCGAAGCGCTGCTGGCGCATCAGGATCGAAGCCGGCTTCGTGCAGTTGAAGTGGCCCTTGAGGTGGACGGCGATGACGTCGTCCCACTCCTGTTCGCTCATGTTGAAGATCATCCGGTCGCGCAGGATGCCGGCGTTGTTGACGAGGATGTCGATGCGGCCGAACGCGTCGAGCGCCGACTTCACGATCGCTTCGCCGCCGTCGCTCGTCGCGACCGAGTCGAAGTTCGCTGCCGCCTCGCCGCCGGCGGTCTTGATCTCGGCCGCGACCTGCTCGGCTGGCCCGTTGTCGTGCCCGCTGCCGTCGGTGCTGACGCCGGGATCGTTGACGACGACGCGCGCGCCCTCGGATGCGAACAGCAGCGCCATCCCACGCCCGATGCCGCGCCCCGCGCCCGTGATCACCGCCACTTTCCCGTCAAGAGAGGCCATGTGGTTGTCCTTGTTTCGGCTACCCGTCTAGGGTCGCGTGTCACCCTCCGCGCATCGTCTCGATCAACTGCTGAAGGTGGAGGATGGAGCATGGAAGATGGACTCACGATCCATCCTCTACCTTCCATTCTCCATCCTCGGCCGCTTTGAATTCAGCGCTGTCAGACGATCACACTCGCCCTAACCTCGCGACGGCAGCATCACCGTCGCAGTACCCGGCGTCGTCTTCTTGCCGCTGGCGTCCTGCGTCCAGACGTCGAGATCGACGAGATTCTCGCCGTTCTCCTGGCGCTTCGCCGTCACGACGCCGCCCGCGACGATCTCCTTGTTCAGCATGTCCATGCCGCGGTAGCTGACGCCGAAGTTCTTGACGCGCCCCTTATAGCCGGCGAACGCCTGCACGACGCGCCCCACCTGCGCATACTTGAAGCGCCCGTGCACGATGTTCTCGCTCAACCCCATCGGCTTCAGCATCGGGAAGTTCTCGTCGAAGTGCAGCGGGTTGAAGTCGCCACTACCGGCCGCGAACTTCACGAGCTGCTGCTTATCGGGCGCGATCTTGATCGGCGGCAGCTCCTGCCCCTCTTTGACATCTTCAAAGTACGTCTGCTCTGCCATGAGCTTTCCCTTTCGACCCGACTAGGTTCTTGGTTCTAAGTTCTAGATTCTGCGCGCAGCGCCCCTACATGTGAATCGATGTCAGCTTCTGCTTCGCAACGACCTTGCCCGTCGCTTTGTTCTTGTAGACGGCCTCGTTCGTCACAAAGAGCATCTTGCCGTTCCACTTCAGGTCAGCAAGGTGCGACGTCTCCTCAAGCACGTCGCCGGCGCAGATTACGTCCATGTACTCCGTCGCGGTGCCACCGTCGAGCAATCCCCGGAATGGGATGTTCAGGCGCGGCCCGCCCTCCCGCCGCGGAAACCCGAACGTCGGGTCGTTCTTCCCCGGGATGTAGACCGGCGTGCCGATGTATCCCAGCGGCGCGACGATGCTGCGGAACCCCTGCGACTTCGCGAAGTCGACGTCGTAGTGGATCGGATCCTCCGAGCCGATGCCGCGCGCGTACATGCGTACGCTTGTGGTCGTGACCTCGTAGGCCGCGGGGGCGCTTTCGACGCCGATCTGGGCCCGCATTTCGTCCGTGATCTCGAATTCGTCCGCCAAGTCGGTACTCCTGTCTCATCTGCCGTACAGACGGGTCTTCAGACCTGTCCCGCCGTACGCGTAACTCAGTTCTTGCTCGGCAGCGTCACCAGCGCCGTGCCGGGCGATGTCTTCTTGCCGTCGGGGTTCTCCGTCCACACATCGAGGTCGACGAAGTGCTTGCCGTTCTCGCTGTACTTCTTCTTCACGACGCCGCGGCACAGGATGTCCTGGTTCGGCAGATCCATGCCGCGATACGAGCAGCCGAACTTCCGTAGCGTCCCCTGCTCGCCGATCCAGTCGTGCAGCAGCTGGCCGAGAAACGCGTTCTTCAGCGCGCCATGCACGATCAGGCCCTGCAAGCCCGTCGATCGCGCGAACTCCAGGTCGTAGTGGATCTGGTAGAAGTCGCCTGACCCCGCCGCCCACAGCACCAGTTGCTGCGTCGAGCAGTTCTTCTTCAGCGAAGGAATCTCCGCCCCCTCAGCCACATCCTCAAAGTACACCTGCGTCATCGTCGTAGCTCCGCCAACAGCCGAGGACGGCTGTTTTACATCATTTCCGCGACTTTTCCCCGGTCGCCGCTCGGCCAACCCAACAAACCTTCGTGCTCTTCGCGCGCTTAGTGGATCGTCGTCCAAAGAAACGTCAGTACTGAATCGTGGCTCCGTACATCCTCGCCACGATCTTGCCGTTCTGGTTTGTGTACGTCGTCTCGCGCCGCGTGATCAGCATCGGGCCGAGGCTGCCGGTCGCTTCTTCGAACCCGGCGATCTTCGTGCGCGCGGTGATCGTGTCGCCGGCGCAGATCACGTCGCCCTCCGGCGCATCGGGGAAGTATTCATAGTCGGTGCCGCCATTCAGGACACGCTTGTACGGGATCGAGAAGCCACGCCCACCCATCTCACCCGGCGTCGGTGCGCCGCTGGCCGGACGAAAGATCGGCGTGCCGAGAAATCCTGGTGGCGCGACAATACCGCGATAGCCGCGCGCCTTCGCGGCCGCCTCGTCGAAGAAGATGGCGTCGACGTGTCCGACGGCGCGCGCGAACATGCGGCAGTTCGTCTTCTCAACGTCCATCACGCTCGCCGGCCCTTCGGCCCCGACGGCGGCGCGCATCTCGTCAGTGATCACGGAGTCAGCCGTCGTCATCGGTCACTCATCTCCGTCCGCCGCCGCCGCGCGCATCTGACGTGCACGTAAGGTTGACAGCTTCCCGATCATACGACCGCCCTCAGGTAGCGTCAACGGAGGATCGCAGGATCAGATTTTGCGCCGTCTCGGCCCACTCGACTACGATCTCTGTCAGGAAACCGATTCTCGACATGCTGGAAGGACCCATGCGCAAAGCGGTCGATGCCAAGGCGGAGAAGAGCGGATTCTGGATCTTCTCGACGTATCGGGTGGAGTTCGGGACGCGCACATACTTCGAATGCAGCCGATCGCTCTTCCGTCTGATTCGCGATCCGCAGGCGATTGTCCCGGTTGGCGACCACGCCGGAAAGACTCTGTGGTCAGTCTGGGACGAATTCTTCTGGGATACGGACGGCCATACGCAGGAAGAGATCGAACTGCTGGCATGGGACCGGCAGCGGCGCCACACGGGCCGGCTCGAACGGCTGCGGAAGATACGCGCCCGGCCGGAGGCCGCGGATCGCCGCCGTGAGCTGATTCCGGAGGACACGCGCGTCTTCGTCTGGTCGCGCGACGGCGGCTGCTGCACATCCTGCGGCGCCGAGGATGATCTGCAGTACGACCACGTCATCCCGCACGCGAAGGGCGGCGGCAGCGCGCCCGAGAACATCCAGTTGCTGTGCGGCGACTGCAACCGCGCCAAGGGCGATGCCATCGCTTGACGACGAGGGTTGGATTCTTGATCGAGAAGATCGCGCGCGATAGACTTGCGCGGCTCTCAGGGAGGTGCGTGGGCGCCTCCTTTTGTGTGTCCGAACATTGACGTATCTCGCCCTCGTGGCGAGCGGGAGGAGACCGCCGATGACGCTGGTATGGTTGGTGCCGGTCACGGGGCTGGCAGCCGTGCTGTTCGCCCTTTGGCTGGCCTACGACGTGCTCCGGCGCGACACGGGCACCGCCGCGATGCAAGAGATCGCCGGCATGATCTTCGAAGGCGCGATGGCGTTCCTCTCCCGCCAGTACAAAACGATCGGCGCGCTCGCCATCGTCACGGCGGTAGGCGTGGCGGTTCTCGTCGGGTCGATCTCTGACGGCGTCAAGCCTGTGCAGTTCCAGGACGGCCAGGTCACGTTCGCCACCGCTACCGTCATCGGCCGCTGGGAAGAGGGCCTCCTCACCGGCATCGCCTTCCTCGTCGGCGCCATCTGCTCCGGGCTCGCCGGCTACATCGGCATGTTCATCGCCGTCCGCTCAAACGTGCGTACTGCAGCGGCGGCGCAGAAGAGCCTGAAGGACGCCGTCACCGTCTCGCTTCGCGGCGGCGCGGTCTCCGGCTTCCTCGTCGTCGCGCTGAGCCTGCTCGGCGTCTCTGGCATCTTCCTCGTCTACAGCCGCATCCTCGATAACCCGCCCGAGATCGCGCCGTTCCTCATCGTCGGATTCGGCTTCGGCGCCAGTTTCGTGGCTTTGTTCGCCCAGCTCGGCGGCGGTATCTACACGAAGGCCGCCGACGTCGGCGCCGACCTCGTCGGCAAGGTCGAAGCGGGCATCCCCGAGGACGACGCGCGCAACGCCGCCGTTGTGGCCGACCTTGTTGGCGATAACGTCGGCGACTGCGCCGGCCGTGGCGCCGACCTGTTCGAGTCGATGTCGGCCGAGAACATCGGCGCCATGATCCTCGGCGTCGCCATCTTCTCCGTGACGCACAAGATCGAGTGGATCATGTT
>JBBQVO010000073.1:0-14582 GCA_038211505.1 Dehalococcoidia bacterium
GCGGTGACGGCGGGGCCGGGGCTGGCGGGGGCGCTGCTCGTCGGCGTCAACACGGCGAAGGCGCTGGCCTACGGGCACGGACGTCCGCTGCTCGGCGTCAATCACCTCGAGGCTCATCTCTACGCCAACTGGCTCGAAGTCGACGGCCGGGAGTATCGCGTGCCGGAGCTGCCGGCGCTCGGACTGATCGTCTCGGGCGGGCACACAGACCTGATCCTGATGACTGATCACGGCCGCTACCGGCGTCTCGGCCGGACGCGCGACGACGCGGCCGGCGAGGCCTTCGACAAAGTCGGACGGCTGCTCGGCCTCGGCTTTCCCGGCGGGCCGGCGATCGAGCGCACGGCGCGCGGCGCGCCGAAGCCGCGGCTGCGCTTGCCGCGCGCCTGGCTCAAGGGTAGCGACGACTTCTCCTTCAGTGGCCTGAAGACGGCAGTCCTGCACACGGTGCGCCCCGAAGGCGCCGGAGCAGCTTCGCGCGGCGGTGCCGAAGGCGCCGAGGCGGCATCGCGCGGCAGTGGCGAGGGCGATGCAACACCGGTGCCGGAGATCGCATCGGCGTTCCAGACGTCGGTGATCGATGTGCTGACGAAGAAGACGGTGACGGCGGCGCTGCGCGAGGGTGCGCGCTCGGTGCTGCTATCGGGTGGCGTGGCGGCGAACGGGGCGCTGCGCGATCTGCTGATCGCGCGGTCGCCACTGCCGGTGCACGCGCCGCCGCCGGTGCTCTGCACCGATAATGGCGCGATGATCGCCGCGTGCGCGCACTACCGATTCGACGCACTGGCGGCGGGATGGGATCTCGATCCGCAGCCGGGGATGCGGTTTGCGTCGTAGTTCTACGCCGCGCGTGGTGAGCCCGCGCTACAGGCGAGACGTTTGGAATCCTCGATACGCTGAGAAGCCGCGGTGATCGTCGGCCGGCGAGGGCGCAGCGAGCGGCGCCCCTACGGTGTGTGATTCCCGTCCGTCCGCAACAGCCGGGACGGCTGTTCTACATCGCTTCATCTCCCGGCACGCATCGTCGCACGCGATCGAGCACTGTGACGGGCTTTGAAACGCCCGCGCTACAGGTGTCACCAATTCGCAGCGCAGTGACGAACGTCGAGTCACGCCGTGAGCGTGAAGCCTTCGTAGTTGTTGGCGGCTACTTCTTCGCACTTCTGGGCGTAGGCGCCGACGCCGCCGACGTACGGCATGAAGACGCGCGGCTTGCCGGGGATGTTGGCGCCGATGTACCAGGAGTTCGCCTGCGGGAAGAGCGTGAAGTTCGCTACTTCGTTCACGTGATCGACCCAGGCATCCTGCGCGTCAACGGTCGCCTCGATCGACCGCATGCGGTGCGCGCGCATGTGCGCGATGCAGTCGGTGATCCAGACGACGTGCTGCTCGATCGAGACGATCATGTTGCTGAGCACCGACGGGCTGCCGGGGCCGGTGATCGTGAAGAGGTTCGGGAATCCCGCCACCTGCAGGCCGAGATAGCTGCGCGGCCCCGCCGACCACTCGTCCTTGAGCATGCGGCCGGCGCGGCCGCGAATATCGACGCCGAGCAGCGCGCCCGTCATCGCGTCGAAGCCTGTCGCGAATACGAGACAGTCGAAGGCGTACTCGTGATCGGCGGTGCGCACGCCGGCCGGCGTGATCTCCTCGATCGGCGACGTCTTCACATCGACGAGCGAGACGTTGTCGCGGTTGAACGTCTCGAAATAGTTGGTGTCGACGCAGAGGCGCTTCGTCGCGAACGGGTAGTCCCTCGGACAGAGCAGCTCGGCCGTCGCCGGATCCTTCACCGTCGCGCGGATCTTCGCGCGGACGAACTCGGCGGCGGTGTCGTTGGTCTCTTTGTTGATCGCCAGATCGGCGAAAGCGCCGCCGATCGCGAAGCCGCCCTGCCGCCAGCGCGACTCGAACTCTCGCACGCGCTCTTCGTGCGAGACATCGAGCGCTGATTGCTCGTTGGCCTCGCGCGAGACGACGCCGCCCGTCGACGCGCGGGCGAGGCGGCGGATCTCGGTGTAGCGTTCGGTCATCCGGCGTTCGTGGTCGGGGTCGATCGGGCCGTTGAAGGCGGGCACGCTGAAGTTCGCGGTGCGCTGGAAGACGGTGAGGTGCGCCGCCTGCGCCGCGATGATCGGGATCGACTGGATGGCCGACGATCCGGTGCCGATGATGCCGACGCGCTTGCCGGTGAAGTCGACGCCTTCGTGCGGCCAGTAGCCGGTGTGATACCAATCGCCCGCGAAGGAATCGAGGCCGGCGAAATCGGGACGGCGCGGCGCCGAGAGGCAGCCGGTCGCCATGATGCAGTACGCCGCCGAGAGCTGCTCGCCGCTATCGGTCGCGATGCGCCAGCGCGCCGACGCCTCATCGAAGATCGCCGACGTGACGCGCGTCTCGAACTGAATGTCGGGTCGCAGATCGAAGCGATCGGCGAAGTGGTTGATGTAACGCAGGATCTCCGGCTGCGACGCGTAGCGCTCGGTCCACTTCCACTCGCGCGGCAGATCGTCGTCGAAGCCGTACTGATACTCGAGGCTCTCGATGTCGCAGCGCGCGCCGGGGTAGCGGTTCCAGTACCAGGTGCCGCCGACGCCGTCTGCCGCCTCGATCACGCGCGCCGAAAGACCGAGCCCGCGCAGCCGGTGCAGCATGTACAACCCGGCGAAGCCGGCGCCGACGATCACGGCGTCGAGCGTGACGACTGCCGCCGGTTGCGATTCGGTAGAGGTCTGTGGTGCCGGCATGCCGCGTACTCCCGACGACAGCATAGTAGAACGCCGAACGCTCGCGCCCGATCCGCCGTCAGCCACCATCGTTGAACAATTTGGGGGCTTGACGTGCGGGGGGGGGGGGAAACTATGATAGGCATCACCGATACCCGCCAGTAGCCGAGGTGTTCGATATGCGGCGCTTCCCCACCCTCGCAACCCGCCGCTGGACCCGACACGCGCTGCTGGCCGCCGCTGCTGTATCGCTGCCGCTGATCGCCGTCGCCGCTCGCTGCGGCCCCCCCGACCCGCAAGCGATCGTGCAGGCGACGGAGACAGCGGGCGCGGCAACGGTCATCGTAGACACGCAAACGGCCGTCGTCGCGACACCGTCAAGCTCGCCTACCGTTCTGGTAACCGCGCAACCTACGGGAACAGGAATCGTCCCGGTTACGCCGACGCCGCCGGTAACACCGTTTCCGACTGTTCGTCCGTTTCCGACGGCGTCCTCGGACGCCGAGCCAATGGGTCTGGGAGGGACTATCTGGGTCGACGGGGTGCCGGCCGCCGGTACAGTCGTGGCGATGATCAACGGCACGCAATGCGGGTCGGCTGTTTCAGCGGCGGTGCGTGCCCCTGACTCATCTTCGGGCGCGCCGTTCTTCGTGATGAGCATCGCGTCGGCGACGGAGCGTCCAGGCTGCGGCCTCCCAGGCGCTCCGGTACAGCTATCAATTGACGGTCGTCCGTTCGACGAGACCGTCGCCTGGGCGCCTGGCCTCCAGTCGCCGCGCGTATTCGTTGTTGGCGCTGGATTTGCGGAGTACTTCGGTCGGGTGGACTTTGGGTCGGCGCATCCTCCTGTGGTCAGCGTCTCGGCGTCTGTGAATGGCAACGACTGCGGGCGCCTACTTTCCGGTGACTTCTCCCAGTTCGACGTCGGCCGCTGGTACTTCACGATCGTGGTCCAATCCGCAGCGGCGCTCGCCGGGTGTGGTGGCGTAGGCGACGATGTGACGCTGTACCTCGCTGTTGACGGCGCACCGGCCGCCGTCATCGGCGTGGTGAAATGGATCATGAGTCCACCTCCGGTGTCGCTCTCCGTGTTCGATCTATCGTCATCGTCGGTCACGCCGTCCGCAACTGGCGCTGCTGCCCCTGCTGGGCCAACGCCATGAGGCTCTTTGGCGTTTTGGCGGCGTTCGCGGCGCTCCTGTGCGCGCTCTTGTTGGCGTTGGGTGGCGGAAGCCGACACGCGCCGTCCGCAGAAGCAAACCATGCTTGGACACATGGACAAGGGAGTGGGTTTGACGGCATCGGGAACGGGCTCGGCTGGGTTGAGTTGTACGTCAACGGCGCGAACACCACAAAGTACACGGAGGCGATCGATGCCCTTGACGGGTGGAGAAACCTGCACTACGAAAGCCTATGGTGGTTCCAACACACATTGAATGCTGATGATGTCAACGGGTCGAGCGGCGGCGCGACCGTGATCGATCGAGGCGCTCCTTCTGTGACCACTTGGTACGATTACTACTTCCAAACCGTCACGTGCAGCGCGATTTTCGATCCGGCGTTTCAAAATAAGGGGGACGCGGACGACGCGTATGCAACGACAATAGTGACGGATCCGGACGGAGCGTGGCGCGGCACCGACGCCAGCGGATTCTGGCAACAAAGAACCGGTGTACCATTTCACCATGCTACGGTTTGCCTCAATACGCATCACACGAACAATGCTGGAACGATCGCGCACGAGCTTGGGCATGTGCTGGGGTTAGACCACCCGGCCCCGGATCATCAACCTTGTGCTGATACCGGGCGGCGGACAATCATGGCGTACAACTATCTGCTCTGGCAGAGTCAGTGGCCGGCTTTGGCTGGCTATCCTCAGAACCCGACTGACGTTGACAAGCACGGTCCGTGGGTCTGCGACGGCGTCTCGGGCGGTGGTCTCGCATGGGTATATCCGCTAGGCGGCGAGAGTTTGGGTTACGGCACCTACACGCCAACACCGACGATAACTCCGACCCCGACCAGAACACCCACGCCGACGTGGACGCCGACGCCGACGAACACGCCGACGCCTACGGCGACGCCCGTCGATATCGACGGCGATGGGTACTTGAACCCGCAGCAGCTGTTGCATCTCGGGCCTCGGAATACGCAAACGGCGTTCGACAACTGCCCGCTCAACTGGAACCAGGATCAGCTGAACACCGACGGCAACTTCATCGACCTGCACCCGTATGGCAAGACGATCGACGACCTGACGGCGGCGAACAGCGACGCAATCGGCAACGCCTGCGACAACGACATCGATAACGACGGGCTGAGCAATGTCGTCGAACTCAGCGACGGTCCCGGCGGCGCCAACCACGCCAACTGTCCGGGCGCAACCGGCAACACGAACCTGCTGCTCGCCGATACCGACGGCGACGGCGTGCTCGACGGCGCGGAGTGCGCGATGGGCACGGATCCCCTGAACGCGGCATCGAATCCGAGTCAGTTCGACTGCGCGGCGCATCTCGGCGTTTCGATCACGACGGACACAGACGGTGATCACGTGCGCGACGCGATCGAGTACTGCGGCTACAACACGAGCACGACATCGGCCAACTCTGACGGCGACGGCTGCGGCGACGCGCGTGAGATCGCCTCGATCGATGGCAACCAGACGGTCAATTCGACCGATCTCCAGCAGGTCGCGACGGCGTTCGGGCCATCGACGTCTTCAGCCTACATACTCGATTTCGACATGGACAAGAACGGCGACATCAACTCGTCCGACCTGCAATTCGTCGCCGCCCAGTTCGCCGCCTGTGCTCCATAGGAGCGCGGCGCGTCATCGCTCGTCGATCAGCGGCTGCAGGCGGGCGCTGCGGGCGGCGGCGGCGGTCATGTGGCGGATGCGAGTGCGGCGGCGTCTTCTTCGATGATGCTCAGCAGCGCGGCGCGGCCTCGTTCCTGAAATCGGTAGATGAGGGGACGGGCGGCGCGCAGCGCCAGGAGCGCGACTCTTCCGCGCTCGGTGATCCGGAAACGCACGACGACGTTTGTTCCGTGTTCGCCGGCGGGCGAGAGCTCGACGGTTTCGATCGCCGGTCGTTGCAGCATGAACGCGCCCGCCCACGGCGTCACCGTTCTCGATGTGAAGTAGGCGAATGGACGCCAGTCCACGAACTCGCGATAAGCGACGCCTTTCGGCGAATGACTGCAGTGCGATGTCGCACCGACGCCGCTCCGCCCCTGCGCATTCGGCGCAGCTTTGTCCGGATCGCTGCCGAATTGGCGACAGGCCCAGCGCAAGCGCTCGATCGGGTCGACGATGTATTGCCAGGCGGCCGCGGGTGGGACGGGAACATCGAACGCGAACTCCAGGTCGGCGTCTTCGCCCGAAATGTAGACGCGCCGCGACGCTCGCATCGCTGCCAGCGCCGGATCGAGATCGTGGACGCCGCCGTGCGTTTCGCCGAACGACTCGTACGCCTCGCCGTGGCCCGGCAGGTTGAGCGACGGCGGCATGTGGCGGAGGGCGCTGTCCGTGAAGAATGCATACGCTGGCGGGCCGCCGCGATCGCTGATCGTGTTCTTCAGCAGGCGATGGACGAGGATGACGTCCGATCCGGCGAGATCTTCGCGGCCGCGGTCGCGCTCAACGACGTACGTGCCGAAGTGCGTGACGAACTTAAGCCCGAGCGCTCCGATCGCGCCACAGGCGTTGCAACGGCAGGTCGTCGCGCGCGTCATATCGGACAGACGGTTGGAGAAGTCGAAGTAGCACGCTTCGATCAGCTCGATCAGGCGCTCGCCGTCGCGGAACGTCGCTTCATCGGCATAGCAGAAGACGGCGTCGCCTTCGAGCTTCACGAATCGCATCGGCGGCGCCAGACGATCGCGGATCAGGGTTGTCAGCTCGTGAATGATCTCGTGCGCGTGCTCAAGCTCGGTGCTGGTAAGAAACGCCGTGTAGCCGGAGATGTCAGCGAGAAGCAGATATCCCTGTCGGGTACGGAGATCATCGCTCATGTTGCCTGGCTTCACTCTCCAACCCGATCGTCATAACGGCGTTATCAAGTTGAGGGACGAACAGGTCGTCGGTCAACAGTCAGTCGTCGTCCGTAGCTGCGAGGCGAGGCGTCACGACGGCGTTAACGTTCGTCGATCAGCGGCTGCAGGCGGGCGCGGCGGGCGGCGGCGGCGGTGAAGTGGCGGATGCGTTCCTGCGTGATCGGGTTCGCGGGATCCTCGGAGGGGTTGCCGCGGGCGTCACGCAGGCCGCCATCCATGACGATGTACGAGCCGGTCATGAACGCGGCATCGGGGCCGCTGAGGAAGGCGATCAGGCCGGCGATGTCGGCCGGACGTCCGGCGCGGCCGACGGGCGTGCGTTCCTCGAGCGCTTTCCGGATCGGGCCTGTGTCGTCGCCGGCGAGCCCGTGCGCGAGCGGTGTATCGATCACGCCGGGGCCGATCGCGTTGACGTTGATGCCGTGCTGGCCGAGCTCCTGCGCCCAGCCGCGCACCATGATCTTCACGCCGGCTTTCGTCGCCGAGTAGCCCCAGGCGAACGAGCCGACCATCACCGCCGCCAGCGACGAGATGCAGATGATGCGGCCGCCGCGCTGCTGCTTGACCATCCGCTGCGCGGCGGCCTGCACCGTGAGGAAGACGCCGGTGAGGTTGATGTCGAGCTGATCTTGCCAGTCCTTGAGATCGAGATCGAGGACGGAGCCGCCGCGCGCGATGCCGGCATTCGCGACGGCGATGTCGATGCCGCCGAGTTCGGTGACGCAGCGATCGGCGGCGTCCTGGATCTGCTGCTTCGACGCAACATTGGCGCGGACGACAATCGCATCGCGACCGAACTCGCGCACGGAGGATGCTGTCTCGGCCGCGCCATCCTCGTCGATATCGACGATGCAGATGTTCGCGCCATCGCGCGCCAGCCGCACCGCCGTCCCGCGCCCGATGCCGGAGCCAGCGCCCGTGATCATCGCCACCTTGCCATCGAGATCCGCCATCTGCGCCGCCTCTCGCTGATCGCCCGCCGCTGTACTCGACGAGTATCGATGATCACGCTGCGTTAGGGCTACTGTCGTCGCCTACGTATACACCGCGACGACGACTGCGTCCGACGGGTTCGTCGGATCGAAGAGCGCGACGGCTACTTTGCGGCCGGTGACCATCTCGACCGCGGCGATTGAGCGGCTCACCGGCACGCTCTTCAGCCACTGCGCGAGCGATCCGGTGACCTGGACGGTGGCGAGCCAGTTGACGTTGTCGAAGGCCTTCAGTGTGCCGTTTCTGAGTTCGAGCATGGTGCTCCTTGGGGGGGTTAGTCGTTGGTCGTTAGGGCAGGTGGGTTGTCGGTCGGTTACGTCGATCCCGTTCGCCGAAATCAAGTGTCATTCTGAGCGAAGCGAAGAATCTCTTTGGACAGCCGCCGTGGTTCGCTCTCGGGCGACAGGCACACGGGACAGCATTCGTCGTGATATCGGAGAGATTCTTCACTGCGCTCAGAATGACAGGCATGGGACGCCGCGCCATCACACCTCGTCACAGCACGCAAACCCCCGCAATATTCCCCTCCAAACCTCTGTGTCTCTGTGCCTCTGTGGTGAACCTTCTACTACAGCGCACTCAAATGCAGCTCTTGCTCGAAGATGGCGCGGCGGCGGTCGAGGCGCCAGCGGATGGCGGCGGTGCGGCGTTTGATCGCCGCCGGAGCGATCAACGGATCGGTGAAGTCGATGACGTCGAGCAGCTCCTGGCCGCAGTTTGGCGGCACGATGATCGTGCCGGCGTCGACATCGAGCGCGCGCTGGCGCAGGTGCGCGACTGCTGTTGCTGCGGCGGTGGCGTTCGTCGCGCTCGATGCGTCGCGCTGTTGATCGCGTGTGCCGAGCCAGAGCGCGGCGTTCGCGTAGTCGATCGACTCGCCGAACGCACCCGCGCCGAACGCCTGCGCTTCGACGATCGACGGCGCCATCGCCGACAGCCGCACGCTGCGCAACGCGTGCGCGCCGCCGTACGTGTAGTCGCTGGCGGCCGATGCGAGCGGTTCCGTGATCGCGGCGCCGGCGCCGGAACGCATGCGGATGCGATCGGCCAGGTAGGCGAGCGCGCGCGACGTCGCCTCGAAGCCCGTGCTGTCGGGGTGGATCGTGAACTTTGGCGCGACGTTGATCGCGCGCGTCGAGACGGCGGACGCCAGCAGCTGCAGACCGGCGCGCGAGAAGGTGCGCAGCAGCACCGTGAAGTAGCTGTCCGTCGTGTGCACGACCTGCGCGCGCTGGCGGTTGCGGCGCAGCATCTCCCACGCGCCCTCGATGTGCAGCCGCAGCACCGACGCGCCGCCATCGCGCCGGTGCTCGTACGCCGCGATCCAGAGATCGGCCATGCGCGATGGCGTGGCGCCGGCCGTCGTGCGATAGCCCCACGAGACGGCGACGAGATTGCCGATGGCGATCGGCGCCGGCGGCCCGGCGTAGGCGCCCGATGCGTTGTCAAGATCGATGTAGCCGCGGGTGGCGTCGCCGCGTTCGCTGATCTCGATCGCGACGACGTTCGCCGTCATCGTTGTGATCGTCTGCGATTGCCGCGCGCGATAGATCGCGTCGGGCGCGCTTTCGTAAACGTAGCCGCTGCCGCTTGCGTCGGCGGCGATCGCCAGCCCTTCGGCGCCGCCGTAGTTGACGGGCGCCGGCGTGCGCAGCGTGAACGCGCCGGCGACGAACGACATGGCGGGATGCAGCGTCGTGCGATAGACGCGCGTCGCGCCGCCGCTGAAGGCGTCCGCCTCGACGAAGTCGATGCGGTAGCTGTCGGTGAAGACGATCGACGGCGCCTTGTACGTCACCGACGCATCGGACTCAGCCTGCTGCTGCGCGAGCAGCGCGCCCCACGTGTTCGCCGTCGCATCGATGCCGTCGCCGTAGACGATCGTCCAGAGCGACGGCTTGAGTGTCGTCACTTCGACGCCCGTCAGCACGATGTCCCAGTCGAAGCCGTACGTCGTCGCGATGCCGTTGAAGCTGCTGACGCCGGGCGACGTGCTCGCCGCCGCGCCGAACGTGCCGCTCGCGCGCTTGATGATGTTCACGGCTGTCGCCGTCACCCAGGCGATCGCCAGGTCGCCGCTGCTGTTCTTGTAGGTGACAGCGAGATCCGCGACCGCCGCGGCTGCCGTCGTGACGGCGATCTCGGCGCCGTACGTCGCGCCGCTGTCCGTCGACTCCTTGAGCTTGATGCCGGTGCCAGCGGCATCGGTGTAGACGATCGCGACACGCGTGCCGCGGGCGGCACAGGCGACCTGCGTGCCGATGCTCGACGTGAGGCTGTTCCACGATGTCCAGGGCCCGAGCGCCGGGTTTGTCACGCGCTGCTGCTTTACGGTGCCGGACTCGATGCGCGCGCGCGTGACGCTGCCATCGGGGGCGACGGCGACATCGTGGCGCGCGATCGTCTGCGACGTGCTGTCGAGCAGCGCGAACTCAAGCCGCCGCAGTCCCGCCATGCTGTTCTCGACGGTGACGACGACATTCGGTTCCGCGCTCGCGCTCTGCTGCGCGGCGAGGAGATCGGCGGACAGTGTGCGCATGTGTCGCCTCCGTGTAGTCGTTGGTCGTTAGGGGTGTGGCCGCGGGGCGTTTGGAGGAGGAGCGAAAAAAATCGCGAATAATAACGAGTCAAGCCGCCCTTCTGCGGGTCACACTCTGTGCCAACGATCGCTCCCGTACGGGTACAGGCCCAGCGCGATGACCAACGGAACTTCTCCTGTCTGGACGTTGCGGTCGGGGGGCGTGCGTGGGACTGCATTTTGTTTCGTGACCGGAGAGATAGCACGGGCACCTGCGGTTCCTTGGCTGCGCTCGGAATGACGGCCGCGTCGCGTTCAGAATGACAGTGTGGCGGTCTCGACAGGACACCCCTAACGACCAACGCCCAACGACTAGCCCCCCACTACTCAATACTTCACGCGGTTCTGCTCGAGATGTTTGGGGCGTTCGTTGTGTACATGCGGCGCTGGCGGACGGTCTGATTGCGGCCGAGGCGCGTGATCTCGCGGCGGAAGTCGCGCAGCCGCTCGTCGCCAAACGACTTGTAGCGGCCCCAGACATCGTCGCCGCCGGTGTTGATGCGGTTGGCGGCGAACGACGTCCAGTCGAGCGCGGCGTAGGCGGCGGCGCCGATGGCGATCAGATCTTCGTGCGGCGGCGGTATCGTCGACGACGCGCCGTCGAGCGTGTGCTGCTTCGTCCAGTAGATGTTGATGTTGTCGGCGGCGGACGGCGGGTTGACGCTGTCCATCGTCAACGTCGTCTGCCACTTGGTGAAGCCGAGGTAGCGCGGCGGGAACTCGCCGACCGGCCACTCGACCGCTTCGACGGCGACGAGATTCGTCAGCGATGCGACGCTGAGGTCGCGACTCGTTGGCGTCGCCGTCAGCGTCGACTTCTGTTCGAGCGGCGAATGGAGGCTGTACTCGGTGACGGCGCGGCCGATGTGCCGGTCGAGCACGGCGTCGAGCCAGCGATACGCCGTGCTGTCCTCATCGTGCAGATCCTGGCGGACGCGAGCGCGGATGGTAGTGATGGTGGTGGGCATGGGGGGCTCCTTCGTGGTGGGTGCGTTTGTGATAGCGGGTTCGGCGCGCTTTCGAGCTGAGGCTGGAGACTGGAATCTGGAGACTAGATTTCTTCGGTCGACTCACTTCCCCTGTAGCGTGGGCTTTCCAGCCCGCGCGGGTTAGCTTCGACGTTGCCTGTTCAAGGCGCCCGGCCGGTCGCCGCCTCCGATGCTTTCAGCACCCTGTTTAGATGTTGGAACTCTGCGTTCGCGATCCTTGTGCGTGTGGTTGCGTGGGCGAAGATGCAGGCGTCGGTGATGACGTGCGCGCTGACGCCGCTGCGCGGTCGGCGCGCATCGATCCGGCGTGCGGTCGATCGATCGGCGCCGGGTCACGCGCGGCGTAGGTGACGCGGAGGCGGAGGCGCGTGTCGAAGGTCTGCGTGGCGCGGATCGAAAAGAACTGGGTGGAACCGGGCGTCTCGTTGTCGGCCTTGATGCGGAGGAGGACGGCGCCGGCGCGGTTCGCGATCGCGTCGGTGACAAACGGCAGCAGGCCGTCGATCGTCGTCGCGCCGAGCGCCGCCGGCGACGCGAAGCCCGCAGCCGGCGGCGGTGTGGCGACATCGCCGCCCGCGGCGGTCCAGTTCGACGCGGTTTTGTAGATGTTCCAGTTTGCGGCTGTGTAGTCCCAGTCGGCGCGCGAGATCCGTTCGACGCTCGCGCTCCAGCCCATCGCGCCGGCGACGCCGATCACGTCGACGAGCAGTCGCGCGTCGGTGAGCGTATCGGCGATCGTCAGCGCGCGTCCGTCCGATGCGACGCCGAAGACGTTGAAGCGGGCGAGGCCGCGTCGCAGAGCCGATTTGGCGCCGCCCGCGTAGACGCCGCCGACGTCGACGGACCACGCCGGCGCATACGTCTGGCTGACGCCGTCGATCAGCTGCAGCCCCTCAGGAAAGAACGTCGATTGCGGCATCGAGCGCGCGCTCCTCCTTCGTCGTCATGCCGATCAATGCGCCGGTGGCGTCGCTGACGCGCAGCGCGTGCGTCCGCACCGCATGCAGCTCGCCGGCGAACGTGCGCCGGTCGCCGGCGGAGTCCGGCGCGATGCCGCACATCGCCGCGGCGAACTGTTCGAGCCGCGCAGGCGCTTCCGTATGCACCCGCGTGATGCCGTTGTCGGCGGCGAAGCGCAGCGCCTCCCGCGTCAGCAGCACGAGCGCGCGCAGCCGCTGCCGCGGCGCGCCAGTATCGTCGAGCACCCGCATCTCGCCGAAGATGCCAAAGCCGGCACCGGCGTTGTAGACGCAGGTAACGGCGGCGCACTCGATGCCGTCGGCGGCGCGCGCGGTGACGACGATCGTGTAGTCGTCGATCTGCCTGGTCGTGGCGGTGAGTGGTTCGTTCCACATGGGTGTTCGCGTCTCGGGTTGTCTGTCGTGAGTTGTGTGTGGGGGTAGTTTCGGCGGTGTGCGCGATGATGTCCTAACGCCGCGTGTCACTCGCTGGTCGTTGGTGATTGGTGATTGGTGGGTGATAGGCGGGCTAGTCGACGCTCATGGATGTTGTGAATGTCATTCTGAGCGCAGCGAAGAATCTCTCCGATGTCACGGAACTGCTGCATCACCTGACGTGCCGGAACGCCTCCGTCGTTTGTTCGCGAGAGACATTCAGTCGGGACGGCATTCGTCATGACATCGGAGAGATTCTTCGCTGCGCTCAGAATGACAGGCGCAGCCGGCGGCAGCGCGATCCGGGACGCGCACCCGATCGGCCACGGATAGTTGACATCGCACCTCGACCGCGCGGGCGTACGCGCGTAGGATCGGTGTGCGTCGCCCGACCGGGCGCGGCGAGCAGCGCCCCTACGCGTGGGGCGATGCCTCGATTCCGACGGCGAGCGTAGTCCTTTGATCCAGACTCCAGATTCCAGTCTCCAGCTTCGCGTCTTGAGCGCACGAGTCTCCGAACGACGGCGTCCGTCCTTGACAGCGCGACTGATTGAGCGAGAAACGTGATACGTCAAGTTCCAGGGCGCGTTCGATGGGGTGTGATTGCTGTTTCTACGCCCAATCATCCTCTGCGCCTCGCCGGGCTGCTCGCGGCGAGCGTCGCCTTCTTCGCGATCGTCAGCGCCGCGGCGTATGTGTCCATCTGGATGATCGACGATCAGCGCAACGGCGGATCCGTCAGCGAGGTCGCGGGCGTGTCGGCATTGCCGAAGCAGTCGGACTTCAACCTGCCTTCCGGCGTGCTGGCGCTGCAGCACATCACCGATGAGGCGCAGTTCGAGCAGACGGCCGGGTATAAGGCGTTCGTGCCGTCCGGCGATGCGCTGCCATCGATGACGAAGAGCGACGCGGTGCTCTCGCTGACCTTCCCCGACGCCGCTGGCGCCCGCGTAGGCCGCGTCGGCTTCTCGGCGCGTGACGGCGATGTCGACGGCATCGCGGGTCCGACGGTCGTTCTGCTCGAGGCGCCACTCTCGGCCGATGCGCATCCCGACGGGCTGCTGAAGCGGATCACGCTCGGCAGCGGGCGCGCGCTCGTCGCCAACATCTCCTGCCGCGGCCTCGTCGTCGACGTGCAGTTCTACTTCGGCCCGGAGCCGAAGGAGGGCGAGCCGTTCGTCACGCCGTACATGACTTCCGTCGCGCAGAAGAGCCTCGACGCCATCGTGCGCGAGTGTGCGTCCTAACGGATAGCGGATAGCTGTTGGCTGTTAGCTGTTGGCTGTTGGCGATCGGCGGTTGGCTGTAGGGTCGCTGCTTGCCGCGCCCGCGTCGGTCGGCATCGCGCGATCGCCAGCGCCAACGTGGCCCGATCACGACCGCCCAAGCCGAACGCTGTGCCTCTGTGCCTCTGTGGTGAACTTCCGTCGTGGTACGATCACGCGATGGCGACTGATGCCCGGCGAAGCTTGAGCAGCGAAGTGTTTGCGGCCGGTGAGCTGGCGCAGCTGATGGCCGATCCGGTGTTTTACGGCGCCGGCATCCCGCGTGGCGATGGGCGGCACGTCGTCGTGCTGCCGGGGCTCTTCGCCAATGATGTCTATCTCTATCCGATGCGCGAGTGGCTGCGACGGATCGGCTACCCGCCGGTGCGCTCGACGCTGCGCGCAAACGTCGGCTGCCCGCAACGGCTCAGCGAGCGCATCGAAGCGGAGTTGGAGCGCAAGATGCGCGGCGACGAGCGTCCGCTCGCGCTGATCGGTCACAGCCGCGGCGGCCTGCTGGCGCGGGCGATCGCGGCGCGGCTTGGCGCGAGAGCGTCGCATCTGATCCTGCTCGGGTCGCC
>JBBQVO010000074.1:0-14557 GCA_038211505.1 Dehalococcoidia bacterium
TGCCGTCCGGCGTCGCTGCGCCTCCGCGGAGCGAGGGCGCGCCGCAGCCGGCGACGAAGGAGAAGGCGCAGGTCGACGCGTCGCCGAAGCGGCCGCGCGACTATCTGCCGCAGCCGTACAACGACTTCATCGACCACGCCGAGCAGGAGTTCAGCCTGCCGAAGCGCGGGCAGGAGGAAGACTTCTCGCAGGGCATGCGCCGACTCGGATCCGGCGACTTCTCGAAGAAACAGGTGGAGGCGATACTCGAGTTGAAGGTGCCGGTGTTCGCCGCCGGTCTCGGCAACCCGGGGCCGTACGCCGACGCGTTTCACGCGCAGGGCGCGAAGGTGATCGGCCTCGTCGGCAACGTCAAGAACGCGCGGCGGATCGCCGATAGCGGCACCGACGTCGTCGTCGCGCAGGGCACGGAGGCGGGCGGCCACACCGGCCGCATCGGCACGATGGCGCTGCTACCGCAGGTGATCGACGCCGTGAGCCCGACGCCGGTCTGCGCCGCCGGCGGCATCGGCGACGGCCGCGGCATCGCGTCGGCGCTGGCGATGGGCTGCGACGGCGTCTGGATCGGCACGGCGTTCCTCGTCTCGCGCGAGGCGACGTGGCCGGACCTGCTGAAGAACCGCATCCTCGCGGCGACGGAAGAGGACACGCGCGTCACGCGCCTCTACAGCGGCAAGACAATGCGCAACATCAACAACCCGCTGATCGAATACTGGGAGTCGCAGAAGCTCGACGCGTTGCCGATGGGCATGCAGGGCATCGTCTCCGGCGAGATCATGGCCGGCGCGCGCCAGGCCGACAAGCTCGAACTGCTGATGAACCCCGCTGGCCAGATCAGCGGCATGCTCCACGAGTCACGGCCGGCGAAGGACATCCTCGAAGAGATGGTTCGCGACGCGGCGCAGATCATCGCCGAAGATCTGCGGACGCGTGTGCAGGCTTCGGTGTAGAATCAGGGCATGCTGATGGAGTATTTGATCCTGATCCACGTTGCCGAAGAGGGCGGGTATTGGGCCGAGTTTCCGACGCTGCCGGGCTGCTACACGCAGGGCGAGACGCTCGAGGAACTCCTTGAGGACGCGCCCAAAGCCGTAGAGTCTCACCTCGAAGCCCTGGTCGAGTTCGGCAAGCCAATACCGAGCGAACGTCCCTTCTTCACGACAATCCAAGCGCCCACTCCGTCGGCGGCTTGATTCACTGTGCCTGAGTTCCGAAACGTCCGACCCGACGCGGCAATCCGGGCGTTCGAACGGGCGGGAGGCGTGCGGCGCTCCGGGAAGGGATCGCACACAAACGTGAACATGCCAAACGGCTTCGTGGCCACGATTCCACACAAGAGCCCCGTCAAGGTGGGCCTCTTGCTCGACATGATGAAAAGGTCGGACCTCACGCCGGATGAGTTTGCTGGTCTCCTGAAGTAGTAGGAGCTGCGGTGACCGGCAATCCGTACAGACCTATCGTCGACCGCGGATCGCCTGTGTCCCTCTGTGCCTGCTGTGGATAACCTTCCCCGATGACTGATTCCGCGCTCGACGATATTCGTGTTCTCGATCTTGCCGGCGACATCGGCGTGTATGCGACGAAGCTGCTCGCAAATCTCGGCGCCGACGTTATTCGCATTGAGCCGCCGGACGGCGATCCGATGCGCGACATCGGGCCGTTCTGGCACGATGACCCCGAGGGCGGGGCGGAGCCCGTAGCGGATCGCAGCCTTTACTTCTTCAATCTCAACGCGAACAAGCGCGGCATCACGCTCGACTTCACGAAGCCGGACGGGCGCGCACTCTTCGAGAAGCTCGTTGCGACGGCGGACGTCGTCGTCGAGACCTATACGCCGGGCTACCTCGACAGCCTCGGGCTTGGATACGAAGCGCTGACGAAGATCAGGCCGGGCATCATCCTCACATCGATCACCGGCTTCGGGCAGGATGGGCCGCACGCCGGGTATGCGTGGGCGGACATCGTCGGCGTGGCGATGTCCGGCATGATGACACTCGCCGGCGAGAAGGAAGACCCGCCGAACATGCCGTACGGCTACCAGGGCTACATCAACGCGGGCATCGCCGGCGCCGGCGGCACGATGATGGCGCTCGTCCATCGCGACGGAACGAACGAGGGCCAGCACGTCGATGTGTCGATGCAGGAGGCGCTCTCGATCAATCAAGAAACCGCTATGCAGACGTACGACATGACGAAGCAGATCCGGGGGCGCACGGGGGCCCGCGGCATCATCCCGATCGACATCCCCGGCATTGGCATCTACGACTGCACCGACGGTCAGATCTTCGCCTATCTCGGCACGCCGGGGGGCGCGCCGTGGACGGTGATGCTCGATTGGATGAAGCGCGAAGGCATGGCCGAAGACCTCGACGAGGGCGACAACCTCGATATGGTGAAGAGCCTCAATCTCGCGTTCCTCACGGGCCTGGTGCGCGAGCCGGAGAAGCTGCCGGAGCGCATCAAAGTGCTCGGCCATATGCACGGCATCTTCTCGCGTTTTTGCGCCAGCATGAGCAAGTGGCAGATCTACGAAGAGGGGCAGAGGCAGCGGCTGATGCTCGGCATCGTCTCGACGCCGGAAGATCTGGCGAAGAACCCGCAGCTCGCGCACCGCAACTGGTACCGCGATCTCGAACACGATCATCTCGGCGCAAAGGTACGCTACGTCGGCCCGCCGTACCGCCTCAGCGCGACGCCGGCGACACTCCGCACGCGCCCGCCGCTGCCGGGCGAGCACAACGCGGCCGTGTACGGTGAGTTGGGCGTAACGCCCGAGGGCCTCAAGTCGCTGACAGCGAGCGAAGCGATATGAAATCGATGACGCCCGCCCCAACCCTTCGTGCTTCTTCGTGGCCATTCGTGGATCCCGAACCCTTCGTGTCCTTCGTGGTTGAACAAACAATGGTGAGAACATGAAACTTCCACTCGACGGACTAAAAGTCGCTGACTTCTCCTGGTTTGGGGCGGGGCCGATCTGCGCGGAGAACCTCGGGCGGTTTGGGGCGACGGTGGTGCGCGTCGAGTCGGAGGCGCATGTCGACGGGCTGCGCGGTGTCATGCCGTTCGCGCCGGGGAAGACGGGCTACAACGTCAGCGGCTACTTCAACGCGTACAACGCGGGCAAGCTCGACCTCACGCTCAATCTCAGCACCGAGATGGGCAAGGAGATGGGGCGCAAGCTGATCGCCTGGTGCGACGTCTTCATCACGAACCAGACGAACCGTATGGTCGAGCGCTGGAACTTCGGCTACGACGAGCTGGTGAAGATCAACCCGACGATCATCGCGGCGTACCAGCCGATGCAGGGTTTCGATGGCCCGCACAAGGACTTCTTCGGCTTCGGATCGGTGCTCAACGCGATCACCGGCTACAACGAGCTGAGCGGCTTTCCGAACCGCCCACCCATGGGCATCGGCACCAACTATCCCGACTACGTGATCAACCCCGGCCACACGCTGATCGCCATTCTCGCGGCGCTGCGCTATCGCAACAAAACCGGCAAGGGGCAGTGCATCGAGCTGGCGCAGATCGAATCGGCGGTTGCGCCGCTCGCGCCGGCCGTGATGGACTATGCGGCGAACGGCCGCGTGCAAACGCGCGCGGGAAATCGCATCGCGCACGCGGCGCCGCACGGCGCCTATCGCTGCGCCGACAACACGTGGAACGATCAGCCGGAGGATCGCTGGATCGCGATCGCGATCTTCGACGACGCACAATGGCGCACGCTCGTCGACGCTATGGGCGCGCCGGCGTGGGCATCCGACGCGAAGTTCGCGACGCTGGCCGCGCGCAAGCAGCACGAGGACGAGCTCGACGCCAACATCAACGCCTGGACGAAGGAGCAGCGCGCCGAGGACGTGATGGCGCTGCTGCAGTCGCGCGGCGTGCCGGCCGGCGTCGTCCAGAACGCGCGCGATGTGCTCGAGGATGCGCAGATGAAGGCGCGGCAGTATTACCAGTACCTCGATCACCCGGAGGCCGGCCACAACGCCTACGACGGCGCCCCGTTCCGCCTCTCGAAGACCCCCGGCACGCTCCGCTCCGCCGCCCCCGTCCTCGGCCAGGACAACGAGTACGTCTGCAAAGAGCTGCTCGGCATGAGCGACGACGAGATCGCGGAGGCGCTGGTCGAGCAGGCGCTGTATTAGCATTCGTCAGATGTCGAGCGGCGACGATTGCGCCACAGAGCTCCCGCGCCATAAATCGTGGCGCTAGATCCCAGGGCCATCACACCCAGGATCGCGAAGAACAGCCCGTACGCGGTCATTGCCGGTGCCGCCCCCAACCCGGTGTTGGGCAGCGTCACGTTCGGCTTCGCCGTTGCGGGCGCACACAGATAGTTCGTCGACCCTCTCTGCGGCTCGCCCGTTTCGCTCCCCCGGAACGCAAACACGCTGACATCGGCATTCCCGCCGTCCGGCCCGCAGCCGCCGGGAGCGAAACCCGGTTCGTAGTCGAACCGTCTCGCGCTCGGCGGCAGCGTGTAGTGCCGCGTCGCGCCGCGAATCGTCACGTCGACACGGAATCCGTCCTCGCCGCCATCCGGGGTGTAATCCCAGCGCACGGCCTCAAGCTGAACCAGGAGGTCGCTCACGTGCAGCCGTAGCGGCGGCACCGTCGACGGCGCCGTCGGTGTCGGGGTTGGCGGTGTGGGCGTCGTTCTGGGCGTGGGCGTTGAAATCACCTGCGCGTCCGCGGACGGACTCGTCAGCAGCGCTACGCAGCACAGAAGCAACCCGACGACAACGAGCCGAGTCGCAGTACTCACGATCACTACGCACCTCCGTGCTACTTGCAGCCGGCGTCAATCACCGACGTATTATTAGCACGCCCTGTGTATCGCCGGTGGAAGCGAACGCGACGTGAACCAAATCAAAACAGAACCGCCCGGTGGCCATTGGTGGCCGGGTCGGATCAGCGCCATTATCAGCGCGGTGCTGACGGTGTTGGCGTGCCCATTGCTGGCTGTCACCGCTTGGGCGTTCGTCAGCATCCTGCTGTCTCATCGGCCCGACGACCGGCCCGGGTACCAGCGGGACGAGGACTACGGCATCGGCGTGGCAATCGCCTACATGTACGGCGTCGTCCTCCTGTGGATCGCGGGCGCGTTGTTGATCGCAGCCGCCGGACTGTTTCTACGCCCGGGACTGCGGTCGCACGTCATGTACACCGTATTCGGGCTGATGGTCGCGCTTCCGATCGTCGAGATCCTCGCGGTGAGACTGAAGTGACGCCTCGCGGATGACAGCCGGCGGGGCGCAAGTCGTTAGGAGCTATTCATGCCCGCAACACTTACGCTCGACGAAGCGCACGCGTACCTCGACAGCAAGCCGGGGTGGATCATCCTGACGACGATCGGGCGCGATGGGATGCCGCATTCGGTGCCGATCGGCTACTTCCGTCTCGGCGACGACGTGTACGTCGGCTGCCGCGCCGGCGCGCAGAAGCTGAAGAACATCGAGCGTAACCCGAACGTTAGCCTGCTCGTCCAGAGCGGCGGCAGCATGCAGGACATCAAAGGTGTGATGATCCAGGGCACCGGTGTCGTCTTTACGTCCGACGACGACATCCTGCGCCTCAGCCGCGAGGCGGCGCGCGTCCGTGGCGTGCCGGAAGAACAGCTGCCGTCGGAGGCGCGACCGGGCGCGGCGTACATCCGCGTACAGCCGCGCAAGATCATCTCGTGGGACTATTCGCGCTGATTTTCACCACAGAGGCACAGAGGCACAGAGGCACAGAGATTTCTTGGGGGCTGACTCGATTAGAGTCGTTTCACGGTGTCGAGTAGAGGGCGAGGATCGAGCGCCGCTGGTCGGACGCTGGTTTAAGCTGCACGGGGAGCACGTCATTTCATGCGATACCTCGCTGTCATCGAGCAGACTAGCAACGGCTACTCCGCGTACGTGCCCGATCTGCCGGGCTGCATCGCCGCCGGTGATACGCGCGCCGAGACGGAGAAGCTGATCCGCGAGGCGATCGCGTGTCATCTCGACGGCATGCGCGAGGACAGCGAGCCCATCCCCGAACCTACCTCCACGAGTGTGCTCGTCGAAGCGTGACCGCGCGATCAGTTGATGTGGTTGAGGGCGTTGATGAAGTCGTCGGCGATGATGCGGTGGCCGGCGTCTGTCGGGTGCGGATCGAACTTCGGGTCGAGGACATGCGTCAGCTCGGGGCCGCGGCCCTCGAACGCGGCGAAGGGATCGGCGACGGCGACGTGCGGGAAATTCGTCGCGAGACGGCGGATCACGTCATCGAGCCGCGGCAGGACGCGTGCCGCCGGCGCCTCGAACACGTGGCCGGTGCCGGAGAAGAAGTTCGGATAGGCGAGCAGCACGATCGGCGTGTCGGGATGCGCTGTGCGCAGCGTCTTCAGGATCGTCGTGTAGTTGGCCTCGAGCTTCGCCAGCGACGCATCGAGCGGGCACGACGCCGGCAGCGGCTCTTGCTGGCACGTGGCATTCGGAATCAATCCAGCGAGGTCGTTGCCGCCGACGGAGATCGTGATGAAGGCGAGGTGCATGCCGGCCGTCTTCGCGACCACATCGGGCAGTTGCTTGTCGATGACGTCCTGCGTCGTGGCGCCGGAGACGGCGACCTGCATCAGTTGCACGCCCTCATCGTGCGCGAGCAGCGCCGCGAAGCTCGTGGCGTTCTTGTCCGAAGCGCCGTTACCGGCGGCGACGGAATCGCCGAGCGAGACGTACGTGCCCTGATACGTGACTGACGGCGTCGCATGACCGCGGCATTTTGCTGCGGACACGGAGAGCAGGAGCAGCACGATGACGAGCGCGTACTTCATGATCGCAGGATAGCGGAACGGGTGTCAGTCATTCGTGATTAGTGATTAGTGATTAGTCACTGAGATTGGTGACGGTGGCGGCGGCCTGTTACGTGTATTGCGCCGACCGGTGGGCGTGAGGCGACGGTCATTCTGAGCGCCAGCGAAGAATCTCTCCGATGTCACAGCGAATGCAGTCCCACTGGCGACGATCGCTATCGGTTGTTTGGAGCCAATTGCGGAGAGATTCTTCGCTTCGCTCAGAATGACAAGATCCCATGAATGAACGGCCGTCAGTCGAACGACGCGTTGACGAACTACGCAGGCCACAACTAGTTCGCAAGACGGTCAGTTACTCGTGCCAGCCGGGACGCCAAATGGCTCCTTCGAGGCGAGTCTGTAGATCGGTGACGATCGGTAGGTGGGCGAGTTCGTGGCGGTGGGCGTCCATGACAAGGGCGGAGATGGCGGCGTCGAAGGCGTCCTCGCTGGCGACGGCGCGGGCGCGTGTTGCGGCGTCCATCTCGCCCGGCGATCGTTGCGCGAGGTAGGCGGCGCGCTTCGCGGGATCGCTCTTGACGACGGGGCCGGTCATGAGGCGCGGGTAGATCTCGATCGCCATCGTCCATCCCGGGCCGTCGAACGGCCAGATCGCGAATCCGGCCTCGGCCAGCGCATGCAGCGAACGCATACCGCGGAGCGAGCCTGTGCCGACGGAGCCTGCGCCGCCGATCTGAAACACGGACTTCGCGCCGACGACCGCATCGGCGGTCCGGCGGCCGTCGCGACCATCTGTGCGCGGACGTCCGGGCCGGCCCCAGAACGGCGGGGCGCATGCGGCCAGCCATTCCTCGGCCGCGCCCTCATCGCAACGCCGCCAGAGCTCTCGCGCCGACGAGATCCGCTGCTCGGCGAGAAACCACGACGGCGTCGAGAACGCGAAGTCGAGGCCGACGACGAGGCGCGGAGCGTCGCGCGCGATATCGATTAGATGCTGTGTGAGCGCCTCGCGGCCGCGGCCGCATTCAAGGCGCACAATGCGGCCGCCGCGCGCTTCGGCGAGCCAGATCTTCTTCTGCGCACCGACGAGCGCGCCGGACCAGTCGACGGCGATGGTGCGCAGATCGTTCATCCGTCGTCGCCCGCCGACAGGCTGCACGTCGCGAGCTGCGTGTAGGTGGCGCCGCCGCGACCGAGCGTTGATTGCATGAGGCTGATCTGATCGATGTGGAACGCGACGGGCGGCGGCTGGGCGATCTGGCGCAGCGCGGCGTGCATCAGCGCGCGATCGTCTGGCGGCGCGTCGTCGCGGACGCGAGCGAGCGTCAGATGCGCGGCGAACGGGCGGGTCTCGCGGGCGAAGCCGAGCGGCAGGAGCGCGTCTTCAACCAGTGACGCGATCGCCGCGAGCGCGTTCGTATCGTCGTCGACGCCTAGCCAGACAACACGAAGGTTGCGCGCGCCTCCGAACGATCCGACGGCGTCGGTTGCGAGATCGAATGCCGCGTGCAGGCGCACGGCCGCGAGCGCGCCTTCGATTGCCGGGACGCGATCGGCGGCGGTGGCGCCGAAGAACTTCAGCGTGATGTGGATGCCCGCCGGCCTGACGAAGCGCAGGATCTGTGCGCTGTCGATCGCGCGCAGATGATCGATCGTCGTCGCGAGCGCGTCCCGGACGTCGTCGGGAAGTTCGATGGCGACGAATAGGCGGATGTTGTCGGGATCGCTCATCACGGATAGCGTAGCGGGAACGGTCGCCTGCGTGGCCGCGTGAGATGTCGTCATATGTGCACGGCGACGGTCGATCGTCGAGCCGTTCGGCGGATCCATGACTCGATGTCGTTTTTCAGAATGGCCGGTGCGAGGAATCGCCTCGTTTCGCGTGGCGTTGCGGCTCTCCGACGCGGGCGGCCACATCGGGCCGCCCCCTACAGAGGTTCGGCTCATCCGTCAGCAGCGCCGCCCAACGAACAGGGTGTTCAGTGGTTGGGCTGCCTCTTGTGATGGCATCGGAGAGATACCACCAAGGGCACCTGCGGTTCCTCGGCTGCGCTCCCACGAAAATGGTGTTCAGTGGGCTGGACTATTGTTGTCGTGGCAACGGAGAGATGCTACGGGCACCTACGGTTCCTCGGCTGCGCACCGACGAACATGGTGTTCAGCGGTTGGACTGCTTTCGTGGTGGCATCGGAGAGATTCCTCCGCTGCGGTCGGAATGACAGTTGTTGCGGTCTCGCGCAACCAATGCTGACCGCGGGCGGCGCGGCGCCAGTTTCATCGTTCGGGTGGCCGGCACGGCCATGGATCCTCGGAATGAAAGGGGTTGGTGCGCTCGAAACGACGGCAGTTTTTGGCTCTGTGATTATCGGCCGCCGCTTTTTTGGTGAGGCGCGCGGCGGTTCCACGGTAAGCTGCGCGGCGTGCGGGCAATGGCACGAGCGTGCGGTATGACGGACGAGGTCTCCGACTTGTCTCAGCATTATCTGGACACGATCGCCGATATCGACCGAGAGCGAACCCGACTACGCCGGTTGCTGCGCGGCCGCGAGGCGCGGGCGCTGAACGAACGGCCCACGAAGGGCAACTGGTCGATCATCGAGAACGTGAGGCACCTGCTGTTCGCCGAGCAACTGCACCTCGGCCAATTTCTTCGTGAGCCCTCAGATTTCAGCGCGCTCGGGATGACGGGGATGACAGCGAACAAGTTCGCGCGCGTCGGCACCGCGTCCACAACCTCTGTCGATGTCGTGTTCAACGAATGGGACGCCGTCCACCGGCGTGTGCGCGCCGGGCTGAGGTCGGCAACCGGGGCGGAGGTCGATCGGGCACTCTGGCGCAATCACCGCCACCTCCGCGCTCACATCGCCCTCGTCGAGCGCCGCCTCCGCCAACTCGGCCGTTGAGCCATCGAGCGCGCTGCGTGAGCCCGCGGGAGATCTCGCGCCCGGCTTCTCGTTGCAGCTTCCTCGTGGCGGCGATGGCCTGCGGTTGCCTGATCGGCTAAATTGACCGCCAAACGTACGCGAGCGGCGAAGGTGCATTCATGAATACAGCCGAGTTTTTGCAGATCACGGCGATGGTCGTGCCGGAGCGGACGGCGCTCGTCGGCACGACAGCCGCCGGAAGCTTCGACCAGCGCGTCACGTTTGGCGAGATGGCGGAGCGCGTCAACCGCCTGGCGAACTGGCTGCGGACGGCGGGCGCCGGCCCCGAGAACCCCGTCGGCGCCATGTCGACCAACGGCATCGAGTACGTCGAGACGTACTTTGCGGCGGCGAAGATCGGCGCGACGTTCGTGCCGCTGAACTATCGAGCGAAGCACGAAGAGCTGACGTACATGATCAACACGTCGGACATTCACGTGCTGTTCGTCGGTGAGCGCTACCTCGATCTCGTGAAGGCGCTGAAGCCGACGCTGACGACGGTGCGGCACTTCGCCTGCTACGAGAAGGCGATCGACGGCATGGACTGCTACGGCAACCTGCTCGAACATTCGTCCGACGACGAACCGTTCGTCGCGGTCGACGAGAGCAAGCCGACGGTGCTGATCTACACATCCGGCACGACGTCGCAGCCGAAGGGCGTCGCACTGACGTATCTGAATCTCAGCGTGTATGTGACGAACACCATGAATCCGGCGGATCCGGCCGAAGACGCCGAAGTGACGCTGCTCTCGGTGCCGATTTTTCACGTCGCCGGCGTGACGCCAATCATGTCGTCGGTGTGGGGCGGCCGCACGCTCGTCATCCTGCCGCAGTTCGATCCCGAGCTGTGGCTGAAGGCGGTGCAGCACGAGCGCGTGACGCACAGCTTCGTTGTGCCGACGATGCTGAAGCGGATCATGGATCACCCCGACTTTGCGAAGTACGACCTGTCGTCGCTCAAGCTGATCACGTACGGCGCGGCGCCGATGCCGTACGAAGTCGTCGCGCGCGCCGTCGACGTCTTCGAGTGTGGGCTGATGAACGCGTACGGCCAGACGGAGAGCACGTCGACGATGACATTCCTCGGACCGGAGGATCACAAGATCCCGAAGGAGCCGGGGCCGGAGCGCGAGAAGAAGCTCAACCGGCTCCGCTCCGTCGGTCGCGGCATGGATGACCTCGTGATCGCGATCATGGACGAGCAGAACAAGGTGCTCGACGCCGGCAGCGAAGGCGAGATCTGCGTCATGGGCGCGCGCATCATGTCGGAGTATCACAAGCAGGCAGACGCGACGGCGGCGGCGATCCAGGACGGCTGGCTGCACACGGGGGACGTCGGGTATCTCGATGACGAGGGCTATCTCTTCATCACCGGCCGCAAGAAGGATCTGATCATCCGCGGCGGCGAGAACATCTCGCCCGGCGAGATCGAAGCGACGCTCGACGAGCACCCGCAGATCGACGAGTCGGCGATCATCGGCGTGCCGGATACGGAGTGGGGCGAAGTGATCAAGGCGATCATCGTGCCGGAGAAGGGCGCCAAGCCCGATCCCGTCGAGATCACGGCGTACGTGAAGGCGAAGCTCGCGAGCTACAAGACGCCGACGTATTACGCCTTCGTCGACGAGCTGCCGCGCAACCCGATGGGCAAGGTGCTGAAGACAGAGCTGCGGAAGAAGTACGGCACCGCGGCGAACGGCTGACGTTAGAGGTCGGATGTTGGGTGTTGGATGTTGGACGAGAGGCGGGGACCGGTGGTTCAGGAGTTCTTCAATCAAGAGTCCGAGTACGACGCGTACCTACGTGGTCGTCGGGCGTACGTCTTTAATGATTTCGGTGCCGGCGAGGGTCGCCTCCATCATGCGGACTGTGCGATGCTCAATCGCGCGGGGCCGGCGGCGCATGGCAACCACACCAGCGTTCGCAAGATTTGCAGCTACGATCTTGCGTCGCTGGAGGTACATGTTCGCGCGAATGTCGGCGCCGAGGGCTCTGCGTATCAGAAGTGCAGCTTCTGCTTCAAGCCTGATGACGCCCGTGCCTGATCCATCCGCGCTCATCGCCAACCAAATCAGCGAACTTCACGACTGGCGTGGCGCGATGATGACGCGGCTTCGGGCGGCGATTCGCGGCGCGCATCCGGAGATCAACGAGGACTGGAAGTGGGAGACGGCGGTCTTCACGTCCGGCGGCAAGAATGTCTGCGCGCTCGGCGTCTTCAAGGATCACGTGAAGATCAACTTCTTCAAGGGCGCGTCGCTGGCCGATCCGAAGCGTCTCTTCAACGCCGGACTCGACGCCAAGGCGTCGCGCGCAATCGACGTGCATGAAGACGAGCAGCTGAGCGAGCCGGCGTTGAAGGATCTGGTGCGGGCGGCGGTGGCCGCGAACGCCTGACTGGTGACTGGTGACTGGTGACTGGTGACCGGGCACTGGTCGCTGGTCGCCGGTCGCTGGTCGCGGGATGGCGCGGGATCACATCGATAGAGGATGGACAGCACAGCAAAGTCTTTGGCCACCGTTTCTGTTTGCTGCTTTCTGTTTGATCTCGTTGCGTGCCTCACAACAAGAGAGCGGCGGTCATGATGACCGCCGCTCCCTTTGTTTGCGCATCGATGATGAACGGCTAGTGGCAGAAGCCTTCGGGGTCGAAGCGGCATGAGTTGGTGCCGATGAAGTCGGAGGCTTTGCTCTTGTTGGCGTCCCAGTCGGTCGTCGCGAAGTCCAGCACGCGCGTCCATGAGGCGAGGCCGATCGTGCCGAGCGGCAGGTCGAGATCGTGCGCCATGACGGCGCGATCGGAGTGGTTGTCGATGCGGTCGTTGACGACGCTCTTGAGCTGATCGACCACGCCGGTGCATGCCTGATCGCCGTCCGCGCAGTTCCAGCCGATGAAGACGCCGGCGTGCTCTTCGATGTGGGCGATGCCATCACGCGGAATCTCGACGTCGTCCGGATACACGTCAGGATCGGGCGGGATGTTGACGAGAACGCCGTTGCCGACATCGACGTTGTGCTGGACGTTGAGGTGCTGGCCCGAACTCGGCGGGTTGCTCAGGTGGCAGCCGGTCGGCACCGTGGGCGTGGCGTTCGCGTCGGCGGTGCCGCTGCTCTGCGCGGTGCCGGAGCCGGAGGTCGGACTGGCGAGCGGGGTCGACGTCGCGGTCGGCGCCGTCGTCGTGCCCGTGGAGTTCGCCCCTGGCGTGCTGAGCGTGCCGAACGCCTGGCCGGATCGCTGCTTCGCCAGATCAGATTGCTCGACGCCATCACAGAACGGCTGCGTCACGTGGCCGTTGAGGCCGCCCGTGAAGTGGCCGCGGCCCTGGTCTTCAACATACAAGCCGGGGATGCTCGTGCTCCGGTCGAGGCGGGCTTTGTCCGGCGCGCTCAGCCCACCGCCGCCGGAGTTCGCCTGCCAGATCAGGTAGGCGATGAGGCCGATGAGCACGAGGACGAAGCCACCGATGGCCAGCGGCATCGTCGGGAGGCGGCTGCCGCCTGCCACCTTCACCGGAGTCCGACGCGATGGAGGCGGCGGACCGCCGGCGCCTGTGGCGGCAGCGCCTCGCTGTTGACGGCGATCCATCCTGCGTTGTTCTCGGCTCATTGCGGGGAGTCTCCTGGATGTTCTGGCGCCGCATGACGGCGCATGGGGTCGATACGACGCCCGTCGCAAGCGAGATTGCTCCGCGCACGGGCCGAGGCAGTATGACGCATGGTGACGGCGAGCGGGAAACGCGAACGTCGATGCGACACCGAGTGTTGCTATTCGCACCACCAGGCGAGCGCGACAAGCCCCGGACCGGTATGCGCGCCCATCACCTGCGTAAACTCTGTCACACATGACTCAGCGAGATCGATGCGCCGACCCGCCTCGTCGGCGACGCGCAGCGCGTCGTCCGGCGCGTTGGCGTGATGCACAGCGAGATGGGTGCGGCAGCCGGCGGTTAGCTGCTCGACGAGATCGAGCATGCGCGCCAGCGCGCGCGGCCGCGTGCGCGTACGGGCGATGAGCTTGATGTTTGAGGCGTGCTCGTCGGACGCGCTGAATCGGACGATCGGTTTCAGCTGCAGCATGCCGACTGCCCACGCCGCGACCCGCGGCACGCGCCCGCCGCGCGCGAGGTATGACAGCGTGTCGAGCATCGCCAGCAGCGTCACGCGCGACGCCATCTCGTCGGCGCGCGCGATCACAGCATCGATCGAAGCGCCCGCCGCGGCCGCGCGCGCCGCCTCGATCACGACGAAGCCCTGCGCCATCGCGGCGTTGCGTGAATCGAGCAGCCGGATGTCCGTCGCGGGCGACGCGGCATGCGCCAGCGCGATCGCCTCGCGCGCGGAGTCGTACATGGCGCTGAACTGGCGCGAGACGGTGACGCAGAGCACCGCATCGGCGCGCGTGGCGGCGCGGGCGATCGCCTCGACGTAGCGGCCCGGCGATGGCGCCGCCGTCGTCGGCCGCTCGTGCGAGCGCGCCAGCAGATCGTAGAACTCGCCCGTATCGGCCGCGAAGGAGTCGGTGAACGTGCGTCCGGCGACGATCAGGTTGAGCGGCACGATCTCGATCCCGTACATCGCGGCGATATCGAGCGGGATGCATGCCGTGCTGTCGGTGACGATCGCGACCGGGCGGCGCGTCGCGATCGATGCGGCCGCAGCGTCGATCGGCGATGGAGGCGTGGGATTGTCAGGCGGATCGGCCATGGCGTGCATCATAGCCGCAGGCGGCAGCCTGAGTGCAGGATCGGCTACGGCGGCGAGCGCGATCATGCGTGGCGTCTATTCTCGTCAGGAGAAAAAGGGAACGCCGGAGCGTGGGGTGACCCACGCCCCGGCGATCTTCATCGCATGC
>JBBQVO010000075.1:0-14541 GCA_038211505.1 Dehalococcoidia bacterium
GATTGTCGCGGATCATCGGGCAGGATGATCGCGAGACCGTGTGCTGGCTGACGATGGGACGTCGCGATGCATCGCCCGCGCTGTCGAGCGCGCCGCTGTCGGTGGCCGAGACGCTGAAGGCGACACTCTTCGCGCCGAAGGAAACCGTCGTGCTAACGAGCGCGACGCTCAGCACAGAAGAGAACTTCGACTACATCAAGTCCCGCCTCGGCTACGAGGACTCGCGAGAGCTGCTGCTCGGCTCCCCGTTCGACTATCAGCGATCGACGCTACTACTCGCGCCCAGTGACATGCCGGAGCCCGATCAGCAGGGCTATCTCGCGGCGGTGCAGAGCGCGATCATCGATCTCGTCCGGGCGAGCGAAGGGCGCGCGCTTGTCTTGTTCACGTCGCACAGCGGACTCCGCGCCGCGTATCACGGGATCAAGCGGCAGCTTGAGGAGCAAGAGATCCTCGTGCTCGGCCAGGGGATCGACGGCACCCCGCGGCAGCTGTTGCGCACGTTGCGTGAGCGACATCGCACGGTCGTGCTTGGCGCGGCGAGCTTCTGGGAGGGCGTAGACGTGACAGGCGAAGCGCTCTCGCTGCTGATCATGGCGCGGTTGCCGTTCGCCGTGCCGTCCGATCCCGTGTACCAGGCGCGCTCGGCGCTGTTCGATCAACCGTTCGAACAGTACGCGCTGCCGCAGGCGATCCTGAAATTCAAGCAAGGCTTCGGCCGGCTGATCCGCCGCAAGAGCGATCGCGGCGTCATGGTCGTGCTCGACCGGCGACTACGCAGCCGCAAATACGGTGAAGCCTTCACGCGATCGCTGCCGATGTGCGAGATGCGCGAGGCGCCGCTCCGCGATCTGCCCGGCGAAGTCTCGGCGTGGCTCGCGCGAACGAACGAAGCACCCGTCGCGTGAACGCGATCGGCCTACGTCAACTTCGCGACGATGACGGCGACTGGCTCGACGCCTGGTTCGCCGCAGCGGCCGCGTCCGTCACCTACGATATGGGCGATTCCCACGCGACGTGCGCGTCGATACGCCGCCGCATCGCGGCGAGCGCGGATGTGAAGGCGCGCGTGATCGAGCGCGATGGCGATCGAGTTGGCGTACTTCTCTACCTACTCGGTCATCCGACGCGAGACGCCGCGATCATCGAGATCGTCGCGACGATGCCATCGGAAGCGCGACGGGGCGCGGGAATGGCCGCAGTGCCGCTCGTCGAGCACGAACTGCGCGACTCCGGCGCGCGGCGCGTCTACGCACCCGCTGTCGCGATCCATGGCATCAGCACGTACTTCTGGATCAGACTCGGCTACCGCCCGCTCATGCGCGGCGACTGGCCATGCGACCGCGACGGCATCGCCTGGTTAGCACGGGATCTGTAGACGTAGATCCCGTTGCTGGTTCGCCATTGGCACCGCATCGGGGATGAGACCATTCGCGTAGGATAGCCGCCCTCGGCTGTCCCGTTCGTGAACAAACACGATTGTTAGTTCGCGTCCTCATACACGACGACGTCTTCCATCTCATCATCCGGTGTTTCGCCACGGGCGATGGCGTCGCGACGTCGCCGCACCCGACCAGCGACGATGACGTTGGCTACGAAGAAATGCGCGATCACGTAGCCGACACCGAGGATCGCGAGGAGTTGCAGCACGAACGCCACGGGGTTGACGGAGCCTTCGTTCACGATGAACGCCAACAGCAGACCGGCGACAAACGCCGCAAACACCGGGAACGTGCGCCAGCGCCAACCGGGATAGTCGTCCCGCTCGGATGCGGCGGCGCGCGATATCGGGGCAGCAGCCGACCGTGCGCGTGCCGGGCGAGGCGTCGGCTTGGCGTCACTCACGCTCGCCTCTTGTATCGCCGCGCACGCGGTGCGTCGGCTATGGCCGGCCTTGCCTTCTTCGGTGACGCGCCCGTCTCGTCGGCGGACTCGCTCGCGCTTTCCTTCGCGATGCAGGAATTGCAGGCAAACATCAGCCCTAAATGTTGCTCATCGATCCATACGCGACCGCAATCGTTGGCTTCAATGTCGTTGCGCTGGTTGAGGTGATAGCGGCGGTCGCACCAGTGGCACTCGGCCGACATCGCCGCTTCGACGGCCTCGCCGCACACGACGCACGTGTAGGTCGCCGCCGAAGGGTCAGTTGTCATTGATGTGGAAGTCCATCGGCGTCTGCGCCGCGCTCGAATCGTTGATGCTCTTGATGAAGCGCAGCGCAAGCGCTCGCTCGTCGTCGAGATCGGTCGCCCACCCGTCAAGCCGGGCGGCGCGAATCAACTGCAATCCCCGATGCACCTGCGGGCCCCGCGGCACACCCATCTCGATCAGCGCGTCGCCGCCGAGCAACGGGCGCACGTGCCGCCACTCGTCAAGGTAGCGAAGCGCCAGTTGGCGAACAATCGGATCGCTCGTCGCGCCGCCAAACGCCGCTATGCCGGCCGCCGGATAGTGATCGAGCAGGATCACGACGCCCGACGGCTTCGCGTCCGAACGCCGCAGCATCGGTGCGACCAGTTGGAGCCCGGCGATCGCGCGCACAGCCGCCGACTCGTCGCGAGTCAGCCGCAAGCGTTCGGCGATCGCTACAGCCTCGTCCGTCGATGCACCTGCCGCGAGCAGCGCGAAGCCGTAAGACAACTCGTCGACATCAACCGGGCGCGCGGCGAGGCCCACCCCACGAACACCATCCCACGAGATCGCCGGATGGACGGCCGAAAGCGCTCCAGCGTACTCCGCCGCACTTAGCGCGACCGCTCCAGTTGCTTCAGTTAGCATCAGCGCTAGCTCATGCCGTATCCGCTCGCCGCCAATCGTAGCTATACAGGTGATGTCGCGTCGCATCAGTTCGACGGTGTGAGGGTCGATCGCGAAGCTTAGCCGGGCCGCGTACCTCAGTGCGCGAAAGATACGTGTCGCATCGTCCACGAAAGAGCCGTCGTGGAGCACGCGCACGATTCGTGCGGCGATGTCGGCGATGCCGCCGCACGGGTCGAGCAGCTCTGCCGAAGCGTTCAAACGCATCGCGATCGCGTTCATCGTGAAGTCGCGGCGTCGCAGGTCTTCCGCGATCGTCGCTGGCTCAACGACGGGTAGTGCTCCCGGCTGTGGATAGGCCTCGCGTCGCGCCATAGCGACGTCAATCCGTGTATTGTCGACCTCCACGCTGGCGGTGCCGAACGCTTCGTAGCGCCTGAGCTTCGCTCCGGGCATCGCTGCGTCGATCACCGCGAGCGCATCGCCTTCGATCACGAGATCGACGTCGACGATCGGGCGGCCGATGATCAGGTCGCGCACAACGCCGCCGACGGCGAAAACGGGCCGATCACCAGCTCCCGCGATCATGCGCTGGACGCCGTCGCGAGCCGCTGCGGGCAGCTGTTCGAGCAGCGCTCCGCGCAGGTGATCCGCCGATGCATTGACGAGTTCCATCGCGCCAGTATAGGCAGGCGCTTGACAGTCCGACCGAGCCGTACTTATGATCGGGGCGGCCTGGCGGATGGTGCGGGTTCAATCGGATGGCGGACGCTTGCGGGGAAGGAACCCCGATGGCCGCGACCGGATGGAGCGGGTGGAGCGCAATCGACGCGCGGATGCATGCGCATCCCGCATCGGGCCAGAGCCCCGTCCCCCCGCTGGATTGCTGCTCAACACGACCGCCTCAGGCGGTCGTCGTCGTTTCGCCAGGCGACGCCGAAGCGGTATCCAGCAAAACGAGAGGTGAGCTGTTGCCCGACTGGAGATCTCTGGAGACGCAACTCCACCTCAAATTCAAAGACTCCAGCCTGCTCAAGCAGGCGCTTGTCCACACCTCCTATCTCAACGAGAACCCCGGCATCGACGTCGGATCCAACGAACGCCTCGAATTTCTCGGCGACGCGGCGCTCGGCGTCGTGGTCGCGCACGCGTTGTACAGCGAGTACCCCAACGTTGACGAAGGCAAGCTGACGGAGCTGCGCGCGCATCTCGTCCGGCGCGACACGCTCGCCCGCGCGGCGGCGCGGCTGGAACTCGGCGAGTACCTGCAACTCGGCCGCGGCGAAGACGCGGCGGGCGGCCGGCGGCGGCCGACGAATCTTGCGCGCGCATACGAAGCGCTGGTCGGCGCGATCTTCCTCGACGGCGGCATCGCGAAGACGCGCGCATTCATCAAGCGCAGCCTCAGCGACGAGCTGGCGGCGTTACGCAAGACGGGAATGCCGCACGATCCGAAATCGCGCCTGCAAGAAGTGATACAGTCGCGCTGGCAGACGACGCCGTCGTACAAGCTGATGAAAACGGAAGGACCCGATCACGCGCGACGATTTACGGTGCAGGTGATGGTCGGCGGCAAGTCGCTTGGCGTCGGCGAGGGACGCAGCAAGCAGATGGCGGAGAAAGAAGCGGCGCAGCACGCGCTCGACGGGATCGCGCTCGAGGACGGAGAGCAGATTGTATCTTAAGCGGCTGGACGCCCACGGATTCAAGAGTTTCGGCAACAAGACGGCGCTGCAATTCGCGCCCGGCGTGACGTGCGTTGTCGGGCCGAACGGCACCGGCAAGACCAACGTCGCCGACTCCTTGCGCTGGGTGCTCGGCGAGCACGCCAGCCGCACGCTGCGCGCCCGCAAGACCGAAGACGTCATCTTCGCCGGCAGCGACAAGCGCGCGCCGATGGGCGTCGCCGAAGTCAGCATCACGCTCGATAATTCACAGCATTGGCTGCCGATCGAATTCGACGAAGTCGTCGTGACGCGCCGCGCCTATCGCAGTGGTGAGAACGAATACCTGATCAACAATTCGAAGGTGCGCCTTCGGGACGTGATCGAACTCTTCATGCGCGCCCAGGTCGGACAGAACAGCTACGCCTTCATGGGCCAGGGCATGGTCGAGCAGGTGCTCAGCCTGCGGCCCGAGGATCGCCGCGCGCTGATCGAAGAAGCCGCCGACGTGCGTCTCTACCGCCAGAAGCTCGAAGACGCGCAGTCGAAGCTCAAAGCGACGCACGAGAACATGGAGCGCGTGCGCTTGCTCGTGCGCGAGATCGAGCCGCGCATCACTCAGCTCGAGCGTCAGGCCGGTCGTGCGGTGAAATATCGCGAGCTGGCGAACGAGCTCGCTGCGTCGCTCCACGTCTGGTACGCGCATCAGTGGCAGGAAGTAAACGATCTTCTGCTCGCCGCGATCACGACGGAAGATCAGCGCGGCGAAGAGCTGGCACAGGTGAAGTCCGACGCGAAGGCCTGCGAGGACGGCCTGGCGCAGTTGCGCGCCGGCATCGACGAGCGCAAACGCGAGATCGGCGTCCGCGAAGGTCGCCTGCGATCGCTGCAGGACTACGCGCGCGATCTTGAACGCCGTGCGGCGCTCGACGGCGAACGCGGCAAGATGCTCGCCGAGCGCCTCGAAGAGCTCGCGACGGAAGTCGCGTCGTTGCGCGCCGACGAAGCGGCGCAGAGCGACGCGCAGCCCGCGAAAGACACCGCCGCGCTCGAAGCGCGTCTCGCATCGGCGAGCGAAGAGCTCGCGACGCATCGCTCGCGACTCGCGGAAGCGGAGCAGGAATTGCTCACGCTGCAACGTTCCACGATGACGAGCGAACAGCGAGTCACGCGCGCTTCGGCGGCGCTCGCCGACCTGCGGGGGCGCATCACCGAAGCGGCGGATTCCGTCGCGCGGCTGCGGCGCGAGCGCGACGGCGCCATCGAAGATCGCCGCAAGATCGTCAACGAGCTGGCGGCGTGGGCGCGCGACTACGCGAAGGTCCACAAAGAAGCCGCGCTCGTCGGGCCGCAGCTCGAATGGGCGCTCGAAGATCGTACGCGCGAATCCGATTCGCTCGCCGACTACAAGCAGGCGCAAGCGTCGATCGACGAAGAGCTGCGCGGCCTGCGCTCACAGATCGAGTCCGTCGCTGTGCGTCTCGAAGTGATGGAGGAGCTCGACGTCACGCCCGTGACGCCGGAGAGCGGCGTCATCGCCGTGCTCGAAGCCGGCGGCGTCATCCCGCGCGAGACGATCGCGGCTGACGTCGAGGTGCGCGGCGTGCTTGGCCTCGTGCGCCAGGTCGTCCGCGTGCCGGCGGGTCTCGAGAACGCCATCCATGCTGCGCTCGCCGAGAATCTGCACGCCATCGTGCTCGAACATGAGAGCGATCTGCGATCGGCCGTCGCGCTGCTCCTCGCCGGCGACCACGGCCGCGCCACGATGTACGCACTCGACAATGTGCAGGAGACGCGCGCGCTGCATTTGATCAAAGAACGCGGCATCATCGGCGTCGCGTCTGGCCTCGTCAAGTGCGACTCGAAGTACCGGCGCCTCGTCGACACCCTCCTCGGCCGCACCGTGATTGTCGAAGATCTCGCGCTGGCACATCGCGTCGTCCGGCGCGGGCTTGCCGGCGCCGTCGCGACCCTCGACGGCGTGCTCGTGCGGCCGGTCGGATCCGTCGCCGCTGGCACAACCTCAGGCATTCAGGCGGCGTTCGTGCGCGAGCGCGAGGTAGCGGAGTTGCCGATGGAGCTGGCGCGACTGCGCCCACTCGTCGACGAGCGCGAGGTGGCGCTGCGCGAAGCCGTGCGCCGTCACGAAGAAGCGACGAAGCATCTCGATGATTTGGCGTCGAACATCGAAACGCTGCGACACAAGAAGACGCAGCTGGACGGCCAGCTGTCGTCCGCGAAAGTGCGCCTGGCGACGTTCGGATCGCGCCTCCAAGCGCTCGCCAGCGGCCGCCGCCAGCGAGAAGACCGCATCGACGCGCTGCTGCTCCAGCGCGAACGCGCCGAAGCAGATCTTCAAGCGAACGAAGTCGAAGCGTCGGAGGCCGCCGCCGCGGAGCAGCAATCGCGCGCAGCGGCGAACGAACTACAACAGCAGCGCCCGGCGCTAACGGCAGCGGTCGCCGAATTGGCCGCGAACGTCGCGCAGCTCGACGGAGAATTGCGGACGGAGCGCAGTACGTCGGAGGGTGAGCGCGTAGCGCGTGAGCGGATCGCGCGGCAGATCTCGCAGAAGGAAGAGCAGCGCGCGAAGTCGGATGGCGAAGCGCGGGCGATCGCCGGCCGTCTCGCCGCGACGGAACGCGAGCTCGCGACGAAGCGTGTCGAGGTCGATGCGCTGGCTGACGAACTGAGGCCGGCGCGCGAAGAGCTGACGCAGCTGGAGTCGCGTGAGCGCTCGATGACGGCGCAGCTTGCTGAATCGAACGAGAAGCTGCGCACGACGGAGCGCACCCACTTCGACGCCGAGAACGACGTGCGCATCCGCCGCGACGAGCTGGAATCGCTACGCGAGAGCCTCGAGACGGAGGGCTTCGTTGCGACGGCCGACGGCGATGTGCAGCGCCTGCCGGATCCGGAGCCGCAGCGCGATGTCGACGCGATCACCGAAACTGCTGTCGCGGTGCTCGAAGATCCGTACGTCGCGAACAACGGCGACCTCCCGTCATGGATGCGATCGGACGATGACGAACCAGATCTGCCGCCGATCCGCGGTGGATCGGCGATCAATCCGACGGAAGTGCGCGATCGCATCTCCGACCTGCGCGCGCAGATCCGCTCGCTCGGCCCAATTAACGAAGAGGCGGCGGACGAGTACGGCGAGAGTCGTGAGCGCTACGACTATCTTAAGAGCCAGCTCGAAGACCTGACCCAGGCAGAGGTGCAGCTGAGCGAGGCGACGGATGAACTCGAGAAGGTCATCCGCGACCGATTCCGCGACACCTTCAAGCTCGTGAACCGCGAGTTCGAGCGCTACTTCAACGCATTCTTCCGCGGCGGCACCGCGCGGCTCGAACTCGGTGAGACGGACGAATATGGGCTGCCGGGCATCGAGATCATCGCACAGCCTCCGGGCAAGAAACTCGGCTCGCTGGCACTGCTCTCCGGCGGCGAACGCTCGCTGACGGCCGTCGCGTTGCTGTTCGCCCTGCTGCAAGCAAACCCGTCGCCGATCTGCGTGCTCGACGAAGTCGACGCCGCGCTCGACGAAGCGAACGTCGGACGCTTCGTCGAGGAGCTGCGCGCGCTGGCGGAGCGTACGCAGTTCATCATCATCACCCACAACCGGCGGACGATTGAGACGGCCGACACGATCTACGGCGTGTCGATGGGCGCGGACAACGTCACGCGCGTGCTGAGCCTCAAGCTCGAGGAAGTCGAGCACCGCGAGTCGTAGCTGGGGCACCCTGAACGGGCGTCCTGCGGCGACTCAGACGGCGAGTGATCTCCCACGCGACGACGGATGAGCGGCTGCGGGTGTGTGCCGTGTGGATCCGGCTGCGTCGGATGGACGGCCGAGGGCGGCCATCCCACGTGAGCGTGTCCGCTGGTTTCCAAACGTTTGGTTGGCTTGCCAGAACCATTCGTCACCGGCGGTGTGATTTCACGCGATTCTCACAAACCGTTAGACTGCTGCGATACAGGGAGGTACGCACTGCTTCGCATATTCAAGCGCACGCAGGAAACCGACGAGAAGACCGAGCAAGCGCTCGAACGAACGCGCAAAGGCTGGTTCAGCAACATCTCCGGTCTCTTTGACCGGGGCAAGATCGACGACGAGATTTGGGATGACCTCGAAGAGCTGCTGATCGGCGCCGATACCGGCGTCTCGACGACGCAGAAGATACTTGGCGAGGTGCAGCTTCGCGTCGAGAAGGAGAAGCTGAAGGACGCCGAACAGGTTAAGGAAGCCCTCAAGGACGTGCTCGTCGCCATCCTCCAGACTGGCCAGGAGAAAGGCCACATCTGGGGCGACGAGGAGGACCCGCCGACGACCCGTCCGGCCGTCATCCTGATCGTCGGCGTCAACGGCACCGGCAAGACGACAAGCGTAGCGAAGCTGGCGCAGGCCTATCGCGAGGACGGCGAGAAGGTCGTCGTCGCCGCGGCCGATACGTTCCGGGCCGCGGCGATCGAGCAGCTCAAGAGCTGGGGCGAGGTCGTCGGCGCCGATGTTATCGCGCACAAGCAGGGCGCCGATCCGGGCGCTGTCGTGTTCGATGCCATGACGGCCGCCGAGAGCCGTGGCGCCGACGTGCTCCTGATCGATACCGCCGGCCGCTTGCATACGAAGTTCAATCTGATGGAGGAGTTGGGAAAGATCCGCCGCGTCATCGAGCGGAAGCTGCCGGAGGGGCCGGACGAGGTGATGCTGGTGCTCGACGCGACGACGGGTCAGAACGCGCTCGTCCAGGCGAAGGCCTTCGCCGAGGTCGTGCCGATTACGGCGCTCTGCCTGACGAAGCTCGATGGCACGTCGAAGGGCGGCATTGTCTTCGCTGTCTCGGATCAACTCGACATTCCCGTGCGATTCATCGGGACGGGCGAGAAGCCGGAGGATCTGACTCCGTTCGACGCCGAAGAGTTCGTTGCGGCGCTGTTTCAGTGAGCGAACACGTCACCGATGAGGGTTCTCACCATTGCCACACCCGGACGAAACCCGTTCAAATCTCTCGTCGTATCGTGAAAGGCGCGGCGAAAGACGCGTCGAGAGACGCGTCCCGTCGCCGCGTTTTTCCTAGGGATCCATGAGCGAAGCGATTCGATGGTGGCTCGTCCTCCAGCTGGTAGGCATCGTCCTGCTACCGCTGTGCCTCGCTCTGTTCCGCCGCCTCCCTGATCGCGGCTACACGCTCTCCAAGCCGTTCGGGCTGATCTTCCTCGGATACACCTTCTGGCTGCTGAACAGCCTCCATGTGCTGCCCAACACCGCCGGCGGCATCGTCGCCGCGCTAGTCGTCCTCGGCGCCGTCTCGGCCATCTTCGTCTATCGCGAACGCGACTCGCTGCTCGATTGGGCGCGCGACAGCTGGACCTACGTCATCGGCGTCGAGATCGTCCTCCTCATCGTCTTCGCGATGGCGGTCTGGCTGCGCTCGATGGTCGGCCAGATCAACGGCACCGAGCAGCCGATGGACCTCATGTTCATCAACGCGGCGACGCAGGCGAGCCACTTCCCGCCGAAGGATCCGTGGCTCTCTGGCCACACAGTGGCCTACTACTACTTCGGCTACCTCATCGTCGCGATGACGGGCCGCCTCTCTGGCGTCGCGCCGGAGATCGCCTACAACATCGGCCTTGGGACAATCGCGACCATGGCCCTCGTCGGCGCAGCGGGCATCGTCTACAACCTTGTGCATATGCGTGAGACGGCGATCGCCGGCGGCACGTCGGACACGAGTGCGATGCCGGCGAGGGCGCGCGACGAGAAGCCGCAGAATGAGAAATTCGTGAAGCCGCGCCGCTCGCGACAGGCGGCGCCGGCCGGCGAGTCGGGCACGATGATCCTGCCGCCGACGCCGCGGATATTCTCGTCGTTTAACTGGCGCCCTGCCGTCTTCGGCCTCGCCGGCGGGCTCATGCTCGTCGTGATGGGGAACCTCGTCTGGGTGTTCCAGTTCTTGTCGGCGTACGGCGTCGGCGGCCGCGGCTTCTACGATTGGGTCGACGTCTCCGGTCTCGGCCCGCAATGCGGCTCGACGTTGACCGACAAATGCACGATCCGCCACGCCTGGTATCCCGCCAACTACTTCGGATTCTTCGACGCCTCGCGCATCTACCCGCTGGACAATAAAGACTTTCGGGCGATCACCGAGTTCCCGATGTTCAGCTTCTTGCTCGGCGATCTCCACCCCCACGTGATGGCGCTGCCGTTCGTCTTGCTCGTCATCGCCGCCGCGCTGACGCTCTACCGCAGCCGCGAGCCGCTGGACATCACGTTCTGGCTGCAGCGGCCTCTGGCGCTCATCGCCGGCGCCGTGCTGCTCGGCGGCGTCGCCTTCATCAACACGTGGGACATTGTCGCGCTCTCGACGCTCGTCGTCGCGATGGCGTTTCTCAGCAACTTCGGCCGCGTCCGCGCGCTGACACTCGACCTCTTCATACAGTCGGCGTCGTTCGCGGCGCCGCTGATCGTCCTGTCGGTCGTGTTCTACCTGCCGTTTTTGCTGTCGATCTCCGGCAACTCGCAGGTTGACGGACTAAACGCCGTCGTCTCGAACAACGCCATCACGGTTCCCGGAACGCGGCCGTTCCATCTGTTCCTCTTCTGGGGACCGCTGTTCGCAATCGTGCTGCCGCTCGTCGGCGCGAGACTGATGGCGGGGCGTGAGCGCATCACGCGTCGTGCGATCGCCTGGTCGTTCGTACCGGCGGCGCTGATCGTCGTCGCCTGGGTGCTTGTCTTCGCGCTCCAGAACGCGGAGCTGCCAATCCTCTCGAAGCCATTTCCGGCGTCGCAGCTCGGGCCGAACCCGGGGAACCTCATCGCACAGATCCAGGATCGAGGCATCGCCTGGGTGACGGCGATCGTGCTCGCCGTGCTGCTCGCCGCGTCGCTGCTGGCGTTGTGGATCGAGCGTACGTCCGACGATGACGGCGAGCGCGAGCCCGTCATGTTCGCGCTCGGGCTGACGTCCCTGGCGCTTCTCCTCGTCCTCGGCTGCGAGTTCTTCTTCGTCGGCGACGTCTTCAAGTCGCGCATGAACACCGTCTTCAAGTTGTACTACGAGGCGTGGACGCTGCTAGCGATCGCCGGCGGCTTCTCGCTCTACTATCTGGCCTCGACGTGGCGGGTGACGTTCCCGCGCGTCCGCCAGTACCGTATCGCCTGGGCCGCGGCGGCGATTCTCGTGCTCGCGGGCGCGGCCCTGTACCCGCTCGGCGGCACGTACAATCGGACGCGGCCATACGACGCCAAAGACAACCTGATCGAGACCGGCGGCGAACTCGCCGGTATCCGATACATGAACGCGGATGACCTGAAAGGCATCGATTGGCTGAATCAGCGCGCACAAGGGCAAGATCTCGTGATCGCTGAGGCCGTCGGCGACGATTACAGTTCGGCGGGACGGATATCGATGACCACCGGCATCCCGGCGATCCTGGGATGGGGCGGCCACGAGGATCAGTGGCGCGGCGGCACAACGAAGGCGCGCGCGGGCAGGTTCGAAGACGTCAATCTGCTCTATTCGACTCCGGACGCGAGCGTCATGTCACAGATTCTTAAGAAGTACGGCGTAACCTACGTCTACGTGGGGCCACAGGAGCGTAGTAAGTACGGGAACGCCGGCATGGACAAGTTCAACGCGCTGCCGGTAGCGTTTCAATCCGGAGCAGTTACCATCTATCGAGCAACCACAGCAACAGGTGAGGTCGCGGGTTCATGAGCCTAGAACAACCAAACATCCCGTACGGCGGCACGACGGGCGATCGCCTCAAAGCGTTCGCTGTGAACGCCGAGACGCGCGAACGGGTGAGCGTCCTCGCCACGAAGTACTGGGAGTACGGCGCCTACGGCTTCCTGGTGATCTTCGCCGCCGTGCTGCGGTTCTACAACCTCGGCGCCCGGGCGATGCACCACGACGAGAGCCTGCATGGCTTCTTCAGCTACGGCTTCTCGAAGGGACTGCACCAGTTCTTCACGTTCGGCACCGGCAACGTCGATGGATACGAGCACGTGCCGTTCATGCACGGCCCGTTCCAGTTCATCGCGAACGGCACGGTGATGGCCATCCCGTTCATCGGCGACGGGGACTACCAGGCCCGCATCGTGGCGGCGACGCTGGGCACCGCAATGGTGTTCATGCCGTTCCTGCTCCGCAAGCAACTCGGTACGATCGGCGCGCTGGCGGCGGCCGCATTCATCGCGTTCTCGCCCACGTTGCTCTACTACAGCCGCTTCACACGCGAAGACATCTACACGGCGTTCTGGACGCTCGGCATCGTCATCTTCGCCTGGCGCTACATGGCGACTAAGCAGGATCGCTACCTGTTCCTGACGGCAGGCTTCATGGCCGGCTCCTTCTGCACGAAGGAGACGACGTTCATGACGGTCGCCGCTTTCTTGATCTTCTTCGACTACCTGTTCGCCATCCACGTCACCGACAAGATCCGCGCCAAGTCCCAATCGACGTGGTCATCGGCGCGATACGGCGCCACGATCGCCGGCATGATGATCGCGTCTCCGCTCATCGCCATCGGCTGGTTATTCATCGAGGATTGGCGAAAGAAATACGAACTCGATGAGCTGCCACCGCAGGCCAACTTGATGATCGTCATGGGGTCGCTGGCGCTGCCGCAATACGCCGCCGGCGTGCAGCTGCTTCCATTCTTCGGCAAGGAGTGGCGCAACCGCGAGTCCGACAACGCCGCCACGCACATCGCCTCGCCGGAGTTCCGTGTCGCCATGGTGTCGATCTTCGGACTGATCGGCGTCTCTACGGCGATCGGCCTGCTCTGGCGGCCGCGGACGTGGCTCATCGCCGCGCTCTGCTTCTGGGTGCCGTTCATCCTCCTATACACGACGTTCTTCTCCAACCCGCAGGGCTTCTTCTCTGGCATCTGGGGTTCGATGGACTACTGGATCAGCCAGCAGGATGTCCGCCGCGGCAACCAGCCCGACTACTACTACTTCATCACGATCCCCGTGTACGAGTTCCTGCCGCTGGCGCTCTCCATCGCTGCGGTCCTGTACTACACAATCCGCGGCAAGCTCTCGAACGCGCTGATCGTCGGCGGCGGATTGCTCGCGATCCTGCTGCTCCTGGCGTTGCCGCCGGGACCTGACATTCAGAAAGTGTCATCGTTCCACATCATCCTCCCGTTCACCCTCGTTGTCGTCGGGCTCATGCTGTTCCCGATGGATCACTTCAACCGATTCCTCATGTTCTGGCTCGTCATCACGGCGTTCGCGCTCACGGTCGCGGGCGAGAAGATGCCGTGGCTCAACGTGCACATCGCGCTGCCGCTGGCGATCCTCGCCGGCCGCTTCGTCGGCGACATGACGGAGCGCAGCGATCTGCGCGCCGACTTACCCAAGCTCGAGCGATTGGCGCCATTCGCCTATGCGGCGGTAGCGTCGGCGTTAGCGATCCTTGTGTTCGTGATCGTCGGCCCGTTCTCACTGGCGTCTGTCGGCGGTTGGATTCTGGCGATCGTAGCCGCTGTCGCCGTCTACTGGGCGTACAGTGGATACAGCCGCAAGACGGCGCTACAGGTGGCGATGGTCGGCGCCGTCGCGGCGTTCACGATCTTCTCGCTCCGTGCCGGCGTCCTCGCCTCGTGGGGCCACCCGAACAGCGTCTTCGCGAAGGACGACGGGCTCGCGACGAGCGACCACGGTGATGTGCCCGTCGAACTGCTCGTCTACACGCAGACGTCCGGAGACATTCCGAAACTTCAGGCTGAGATCGACAAAGCCGCGAAGCAGTCCGGCCTCGGCAAGAAGATGCCGGTCGTTGTTGACTCGACCGACGGATACACGTGGCCGTGGGCGTGGTACCTCCGCGACTACACCGCCGTCTCCTATACGACGATCTCACAGGGCTACACGCCGCCGGCAGGGGCAATCCTGCTGATCTCGCGCGGCGCCGCTTCCAACGTGAATCTCGGCGATCAGTACGGCGAAGGCGTCCCGTACCACCACCGCCGCTGGTTCCCCGAGGAGTACCGCGAGGGCGGCACATACTCGCCGCAGGACTTCTTTGGCGACCTCTTCTCGAAGAGCGCGTGGTCGAGCTGGCTCGATTACTGGGTGCGCCGCACGCCGCCGGCCGAGATC
>JBBQVO010000076.1:0-14523 GCA_038211505.1 Dehalococcoidia bacterium
CGGCGAGCTCGGTCGAGATCGTCGAAGTGTGGACGTCGACGCGGTACGAGCTGTGGGCCGATGGCGCGCGCATCGACGAGCGCGAGAATCCCTACGGCTTCATCCCGTACGTCATCTACCCGAACATCCGCGAGCCGAAGAGGTTCTGGGGCGTCAGCGATCTGCCCGTGATCAAAGAACCCGTGCGTGAGCTGAACCGCGCGCTGACGCAACTCTCGTTGATCCTCGAACTCTCCGGCAACCCGATCGCCGTGCTGGAGAACGTGACGGAGTCGACGGACATCGCCGTTATGCCGGGCGCCGTGTGGGAGCTGCCGGAGCGCGCGAAGGCGTATCTACTCGACCTGCTGCAGGGCGGCGGCGTGAAGCTGCACGCCGACTACGTCGACCTGATCTATCGCGCGCTGCACGATCTCGGCGAGTCGCCGCGGACCGCGTTTGGCGACAATCACAGCGGCCTGTCGGGGATCGCGCTCAACGTCGAGCTGGATCCGTTGTTGAAGAAGATCGCCCGCAAGCGGCTGATCCGTGCGGCGGCGTATCGCAAGCGCAACGAGATGATCCTGCGCATCCTTGAGCAGCATCAGGCGGCGGCCGACGGCGGCGCACGCGCGAGCTACGCGCCGTATCGATCGCGGATCGTCTGGGGCAGCGTGTTGCCGCTCGACCGCAGCCGTCTCGTCGCGGACGAGCAGACGCTGGTGGCGACGGGCATCCACAGCCGCCGCCGTGCCGCCGACAACCTCGGCGTCGAAGATCCAGAGTCAGAGTTCCAGCGCTGGGTGGCGGAGCAGCGGGAGATGGTGGGTGGCGGTGGGTGAGGGCGCGCGTGATCGGTGGGAGGTTGGAGGTTGGAGTTGCGCCGCATCACTCGTGCCTGCGATGATCTGGCGGGCAGGGCATGGAAGGCCCGACTAGAGATGATGATTCAATCGCGCGCAGTCGTCCTTGCCGCGCTGGTGTTCGTCGTGGCGGCGGGTGCTTCGATCGCCTGCGGCTCAGGCGCGGGCGGCGGCGCGTCGCGCACGGCCACGCAAGACGCCGCGGCTTCGCCGACGCCGGACGTCACGCTGCTGAACAACGAGCTTGCTGCGAATGGCGAGCCGACGGTGCCGCCCGGCACCGATGTCAGGACGCCGCGCGGCGGCGACCCGACGGCCAACGCGATCTTTGATGCCACGTTCGCGGCAATCTCTACGCGCGTGATCGGAGAGCAACGTCTGAACTGCGGTCCAGCAGCTGATCGGGACGGGCCGCTCGCGACGGCCCACGGAGAGTTGGTTAACGCCGGTTGTCTCCAGTACGGCAATTTCTGGGTGGTTCTGGCGTATGGTGATGAACTCCGGGATCAGCGTGCCAGCATCGCAGTGTATCGATGTAACGACGACGACGCGGTGTGCCAGACGGGCGGCGAGCCTGCGTCGGGCGGCATGTGGCGCATCTCGCCTGAGACGGTGTTCCCACGCGGCGAAGAATTTGTTGCACCCGACAAGCTGCGGAGTTTTACGAACAAGCAGTGCCTGAGTCTCACATCGTTGGTCTACGTGGCGCCGAGCGAGTGTGGTTCAGGCGCGACAACAAACCGGCCCAGAGCGACGCCGCCGCCGGAGCCGCCGCAAGTTCAATTTCCCTACGTGCCGCAACCGCCGCGGTGCGCGCCCGAGATCCTCGTGCGCAAGGGTGAGCCGTTGCGGATCAGCGGTGGAGGGTTGCCAGATCGAGATATCCCGAGCCCAGGCGACGAGCTGCGCGACACGTGCACTGGCAGCGTCTACTTCATCGACCCGGCAACGGGCGAGGATCTTCCGACGACGAATGGGCCTGTCGAACACCGATGATTTCCCGAAGTGGGCGCTTACGTTTAAACGCCGGCCTGGAGTGTGCCGTCTACGCCTCTAGTTCGAAGGCGGCGTGCAGCGCGCGGACGGCGTCGGGGACGCTGGCTTCGGGGATGATGCAGGTGATGCGGATCTCGCTCGTCGAGATGATCTCGATGTTGATGCCGGCCGCGGACAGCGTGCGGAACATGCGGGCGGCGTAACCCGGCGCGCTCTGGATGCCGGTGCCGACGATGCTCACCTTGCCCATGTGCTCATCGGCGACGACTTCCTTCGCGCCGATCGTCGCCGCGATCTCGTTGACGAGCGGCAGCGCGCGCGAGAGTTCGTTCTTCGCCAGCGTGAAGGTCAGGTCGGTGAGCGCTTCCTCGCTGGCGTTCTGGACGATCGTATCGATCGAGAGATGCGCGGCCGCGAGCGGCTCGAAGATCTCGGCGGCGACGCCGGGACGATCGGGCACGTGGCGCAGCGTGATCTTCGCGACATCGAGGTCGTGCGCGATGCCGCGGATGCGGTTGAAGCCTTCCATATCGACATCTCCATGTATCAGCGTGCCGGGCGCGTCGCGAAAGCTCGATGCGACGAGGATCGGGATGTTGTAGACGGAGCCGAGCTCGACGGCGCGCGGCGCCATCACCTTCGCGCCTTTGCTGGCGAGCTCGAGCATCTCTTCGTAGGTGATCTCATCGAGCTTGCGGGCGTCCGACACGACGCGCGGGTCGGCGGTGTAGACGCCGTCGACGTCGGTGTAGATCTCGCAGCGCGCGTCGATGGCGGCGGCGAAGGCGACGGCGGTGGTGTCCGATCCGCCGCGGCCGATCGTGGCGATGTCCATCGCCTCCGTCATGCCCTGAAAGCCGGCGACGATGACGACGCGGCCCCGCTCCAGCTCCTCCGTGAGGCGCTTCGGTTCGATCGCCGTGATGCGGGCGTTGCGGTGCACGGACGACGTCATCATGCCCGCCTGCGCGCCGGAGAGGCTGAGCGCGTCGACGCCGATCGCGTGCAGCGCCATCACCATCAGCGCGCTCGTCTGCGTCTCGCCGGTGCTGAGCAGGACATCCATCTCGCGCGCTTCGGGCTGATCGGTGATCTGCTGGGCGAGATCGATCAGATCGTCGGTCGTATCGCCCATCGCCGAGACGACGGCGACGACGCGATCGCCGGCCTCCGCGCGGCGCTTGATGCGCGCGGCGACGTTCTTGATCTTGGCGGCGTCCGCAACGGAACTGCCGCCGTACTTCTGCACGACGAGTGCCATCAGCGCTCCGTGTCCGGCGTGTTTGGCGAGGTGGGCAAGCAGCGCGTGATCGTAGCGAATCAGCTTCGCTGGCGCGATCGACGAGAAGGATCCACGAAGAGACACGAAGGGAGGGGGACGGAAGGGATCCACGAAGGGCCACGAAGAGGCACGAAGGGGAGGAGGTTAGAGGTTAGACGTTTGAGGTTGGAGGTTGGAGGTTAGACGTTGGAGAGAGCGAGAGGCGCGGATCGGCGCGCGGCGATCTTGGTGCGAGAGCGTCGGGGGTTTCGCTGCATTGTATCGGGGGAGTGCTGATGACGGAAAAGCGTCACTTCATAGATACTCGCGGCTGGCGGGTCAGGCAGGGAGGCCGACATGCGTGAGACTTCGACGGACAAGATCCTGGTTTCGGTTAGCGAGACGCGGCGACTGGCGGAGCATCTGTTGCTCTCGCTCGAATCGGCGCTGCTGTCGCAGATCGCCGACGAGCGCGAGGCGCAGCGCTACGTGACGCGGCTGCGGTTCTCGCTGGCGCGCGTCGACGAGCTGCGACGGGTGGCGATCGCCGATGGCGGCGTCTTCGCGGCATCGCGGCTCGAAGTGGCGGAGTCGATCCTGACGACGCATACCGTGCGCGCGGCGGACTTCGTGGCGGCGACCGTGCAGCGGATGCGCCGCGAGCGCGTCCGCGCCGGCGAGCGCGCCCGCATCAGCAAGGATGCGACCGTCGCTATCGTCGATGACGTCGAGCTGCTGCAGGCTGCGTAGTTCCGCCGTTGCGGGGAACGATCCACCAAGAGCACGAAGAGCACGAAGGTTGTGTTGGGTGTGTGCGAACACGATCGCGCGGTGCGCACGTGGCACGCCCGCCTCGGCCGTGCGAGCACGTCAGCGACGTAAACGGAAGCCGCGATCCTGTCATTGCCTTGAAAATCTCCGGGTCTCAGCTTCAAATCGTCGAAACGATCCCCTCTCCACGCAGTGGAGAGGGGTGGCCGAAGGCCGGGGTGAGGTGCGCGGCTGCCTCCAGACTTTCATACTCTTCTGTGTCGGACGCAAGCCCGACATGTGTCATTCTGAGCGAAGCGAAGAATCTCTTCGGACAGCCTCCGTCGTTTGTTCGCAGGCGACATCTACCTTGGACGACATTCGAAGTGAATCGAAGAGATTCTTCGCTTCGCTCAGAATGACATTGGTGGCAAAGATTCGCGATCGCCTCAAGTCGACGCTGCCACGTGCGGGGCAGCGTCATCGTGTTCCGCATACACCCAACCACATTCGTGCTCTTGGTGGATCATCCTGGCGAGCTACGGCCGGATGCCGCCGGGGTCGCCGTCTAGAAGCGGAACGGTGAAGTGGCGGCCGGCGTCGGTGAGGTCGCCGAGGATGTCGTCGCCGGCGGGTTTCTGGCCCTTCGTGACCCACGTCACGAGATCGGCGAAGCCCTGCTCGCGCTCTTGCTGCGTGTAGATGCAGTGGCCGGCGCTGCGGATCACGCGCTGGACGAGCATGTCGCCGGCGCCGGCGGCGTCGACGGTGCGGCGGTACGACTGCTCGAGGCTGATCGGCACGAAGAGATCGCCCGTGCCGTGAATCGTCAGGAACGGCCGCTGGATCTTCCCCGTGAGATCGGCGAACGCCGGATACGTCGCGCGATCGCGATACGTTGGGTCGGCGGCGATGCGCGCGACGGCGTTGTTGACGTCTGCGCTCGTCACGCCGTAGCCGTCGTCGATGGCGTACGTCGTGTTCTGATTCTCGGCGACGGCGTTGATGATCTGCGGCTGCGCGGCGGCCTGCAACAGCAGCCCGAAGTTCGTGATGTAGTTGACGATGAAGCCTTCGCGAAAAAACGGCCGCGGGCCGCCGGTTAGCTGCTCGACGGCCGACTCGAATGCTTTGCCTTTGTCGGTGAGATCGTTCGGCGGGCCGAGGATCGTGCCGATGTCGTTCTTCAGTACGCCGATCAACTTGCCGGGATCGTTCGTCAGCGCGAAGAGATCGCGATCCGCGAAATAGCCGGCGAGCGCCGCCCAGCTGATGAAGAAGTCGAGCACATCGTGACCGGCCACGGCGCCACATTCGCTGAAGGCGCCGTCGTAGGCCGTCGGATACTCCTCGAGCGAGAGCGCGGCGACGTGGCCGCCCATCGACTGACCGTAGAGGTAGCTGTGCTTCGGCTCGCCGATCTGCTGCGTGAAGATGTCGCGGAGCGCGTAGGTGTCGCGCGCGCCGGCGCCGGGGTCGTAGCCGTTCCGGCTGAAGCTCGAGGCCGCCCAGGCGAATCCGTGGGCGATCAGATAGTCGCGGATCGGCGGCGCTTGGACGGTGAGCTCGGCCGCGTTGCCACGGAAGCCGTGGGCGAAGTAGACGACGTCGCCGTTCCAGTCGTCGGGCACTTCGATCTGGTAGGCGCCGCCGTCGTAGGTGCAGAAGTTGTCCGCGCTCCGGGCAACGCATCGATGTGCGGATCGACGGTGTGAAAGCTAAGGACGACGGGCGTCACCGGCAGCTCGTGGGCCGTCTGCCAGCCGTCGTGCGCCGAGGTCGCTGCCGTCGCCGATGCGCCGGGCGTGCCCGCGGCCGCGCTCGGCCTCGAGCTGCCGCCGCATGACGCAAGCACGATCGCCAACGCGGCGAGCGCCATCAGCCCGATCAGTCCGCCGAATCGCCGCCTCACCATCGCCACCCCTCACCCTCGGCCGGACACATCAGAAGATCATACGCGGCCCGCAGTTTACCGGACGTGTGTTGGGGGCGACGGATCCACAGAGGACACAGAGGGCACAGAAGGGGAGGTCGTGGGCGGGAGATTGAGGCGATGTTGGATGTTGGATGTTGGATGTTGGAGGCTGCACCTCACGCTGCCCGATGGAAACGAACCTTCGTGGCGGACGAGCAACCTAACCCCCAGCCCCTTCCCGACGCGGGAGGGGAGTTTCATCAACATCAACATCCAACCTCTACCCCCTCTGTGCTCTCTGTGTCCTCCATTTAAGAAGGGTTGTCGCCCTTCGGGCAACAACAGACGATTGACAACAGGCAACAGGCTCGGCCCGCGACCCTGTTGTCTGCCGTCTGTTGCATGTTGCGGCCGCAGCCGCCCGTTGACGCAACTACCCCCACAAACCACAATTCCATTCACTCGAAGGCAATAGACGTCCGAACAGGAGGCCCGCCGTGGAGTTCAAAGAAGTCATCGGACGCCGCCGGTCGATTCGCTTCTTCGATCCCGACCGCCCCGTCGAGCGCGAGAAGATCCAGAAGATGCTCGAGGCGGCGCGCCTCGCGTCCTGCGCCGTCAACGCCCAGTGGGCCCGCGCCATCGTCGGTTTCCGCGACGACCTCACCGACGACCAGCTCAAGCGCCTCAAGACCCCCGTCGCCGGCCTTAACGTCGAGCTGGCGCCCGTGCACATCCACTTCTTCAACGATCTCGGCGTCGTCAACCGCAACCAGGGAGCGCCGCTGCGCGAGCTCGTCGATGTCGGCGCGCTCGCCCCGACGCACGGCTGGAGCCACAAGTTCGTCGACGACTTCGTCTACCCGCAGATCCTCAAGCCGATGACGCAGGGCCCCGGCTACCCGATCGCGTCGACGTTTGATGTCGGCATCGCCGTCTGTCAGGCGCTGCTCACCGGCGTCGATGAAGGCCTCGGCGTCGGGCTCGTCACCCTTAACGGCGCGACCCTCAAGGAAGTCTTCAAGACGCCCGACGACTGGATCCCCCTGCCGACGATCCTCGTCGGCTATCCCGCCGAGTCGTGGGACGGCGGCGGCCAGCGCCCCCGCCCCCCGTTCGAGGAGATGTACTTCGAAGGCGAATACGGCAAGCCCTTCCGCCGCGACGACAAGGTCGTCGAAGAGCTGAAGTCCGCCAAGATGATCCAGGACCCGGCGAAGCCCAACGACCCCAAACGCATCGAAGAAATCAAGAAGCTAGCCGAAAAATACGGCCTCCCGATGTAGCGTGGCCCGTTGCGCCGGTACCTGTAGCGAATGACAGCAACGAGAACGTAGGGACGCAGCTTTAGCTCCGTCCGAGCCGCGGACGGAGCTAAAGCTGCGTCCCTACGTTCTCATCTACAACCGCGATCGATGGACAGACGCCAACGCAACTCATCAACAACCATGACCAATGACCACCCACCCCTCGACCTCCACCCCATGCTCGACTACGCCTCCGTCCAGACGTGGCTCGACGGCCTCCGCCAGCACTGGGGCGGCGATCCCGCGACCGACGATCCCGATCGCCTCCCGGCGATGGAAGCCTTCTGCCGCTACGCCGATCGCGATCCCGACCAGATCATCAAAGAAACCACCATGATCAAGGATGGCGAGAAGCGCATCCGCCTCAAAGGCCGCGAACGCTACTCCAACCTCATCGACGAATGGCAGGCCGGCATCGAAGGCTCCCGCGTCCGCAAAGCCAAACACGGCAACACCATCCGCAGCTTCCTCATCCACAACGGCGTCCTCCTAGCCTCCGGCATGCAGGGGTGATGGAGAGACGGTCGCGCGGACTTCACAGTTCGTAGTGATCGCGTAGGCCGCGCGTCGGCCACCATCGCCATCACCCGCGCTACGATGCCCACATGAACCTGATCGCGACGCGCTCCGTTCGAGGCCCCTCTCCACAGCGTGGAGAGGGGTGGCCGAAGGCCGGGGTGAGGTGCGCGGCCGCCGCGATAGTCGCGTTTGTCACCACCATCACGACTGCCTGCGCCAGCACGGCATCCACGCCGACGTTATCCACCCCACCATCCGCCGTGACAGAAATCGCGACGCCGATATCACCGCCGCACGTCAGCGGCACGCCGCTCGTCGAAGTCACCGGCCTCTTCAGCGACCCGCGCGACACGAAGGTCGACGACCACCGCGCCCTCGGCCCGCGCCCGCAGACATTCGCGCCGTGGGACGGACATCGACGATGCTCTATGACGTCGTCGCCGGCACGGAACTCAACCTCGGCGCAGGCAGCCTCGGCCACTTCTCGCCCGACGGCACGAAGATGGCCTGGATCGCCAATCCGCAGCCGCCCTTCGGCGACGGCCAGGCGATGCTGATCGAGATCGCGACGGGCGCGAAACGCGACCTCGGCCCGGGCGGAGTCGTCGGGTTCGTTGATGACAATCACGTGGGCGTCTGGCGCCCGGCCGTGGCGGGATCCGGAACGCGAGTCTCCGAATCGATCGACCTAACGACCGGCGCCGTTGCTCCGACGGTCGGGTGCTTCCCCCAGTGTCACATTCTGTCTACGCCTGAGGGATACCTGATCCTCGATAAGGACGCCGGGGTCACCTCCGTCACCGACCCCACAACCAACCGCGTCGTGTTGCGATTCACGGCGTCGAACGTGGAGCCCGCAGGGGGGAAGTCAGTGCTCGTCGCGACGACGATGACAGACCATCAGCGGGACGCGAATGGCCGCGAGCTCGGCACCACGAACCTGTTTCTCGTCGACATCGCCACCGGCCGCGCGACGTTCGTCGCGACCACGACCTACGACACTACATACGCTGCGAACGACGCTTACGTCGCATGGACGGATGGCTTGTGCGCCCTCGACGGCAGCCACACACGCATCTTCAATCGCACCAAGGGGACGATCACAGAGCTCGACACGCCGCTCGCGCCTTCCTTCACGCCTGACGGCTTGATCCTCGACGGCTTCTTCGGCGGCAGCGCGCTGATCGATCCCGCGACGCCGCAATACATCGCGGCAATCCCGTCGCGCGGCGACTCATCCTGGTCGCGCGACTACCACCACGCGAGCCTCGGCCAATTCGGCGGCCACGACGGCCCATGCTTGTAACCCACGGCGCAACGGCCCGCCGCGCGGCGTCGCCCACGCACATCGCGACTCAGCGCATGTGCGTGACGTCGGCCGGCCGCTAGTCGAGGTATCATGAGCGTCGCAGGAGGTCGCGTCGTGAACTTCACTCGCATCACCACAAACACGTCCCAGATGGGCGGCGTACCGTGCATCCGCGGCCTGCGCATCCCCGTCGCGACCATCGTCGGCATGATCGCCGACGGCATGAGCGTCGCCGAGGTGGTGGATGCGCTCCCCGACATCGAGCCCGACGACGTACGCGAGTCGCTGCAGTTTGCGGCCGAAGCAAATAGAACAGGAGCGGGATCACTCCCGCTCCTGTCCGTCCCCGACTACAAACTGTGATTGCTGCGCTTACCTGTGTGCCGCTTTCGGCAGCGTCAGCGTCAGCCGCACATCCTTCAGCACATTCTTCGCGGCGTCGCCGTGGCCGATGTCCAGGCAGTCGCAGTAGGCCGCGAAGATCGATCGGTCGAGCAGGCGCAGCCCCTGCTCATTCAGCTCGTCGTAGTGGTCGCGGCGCAGGCGCAGCAGGCGGCGCAAGCGCTGCAGGTAGCCTTCACGCAACTGCTCCGGCTTGGCGTGCGTGATCTCGTCGATCGTGGCGCGCAGATCCTTCATCGGCTTCTCTCTCGATGCGTGTGCGTTCGCCATCTATCCCACTGCCTGCGTTTCCGACTGGTCTCCCAGGTCGGGGCCGCTGTCCAGGCCGACGATGCCCTTGCGGATCGCGTAGCGGATCAGGTCCGTGCGATTCTGCGCGTGCAGCTTCGACATGATGTGCGCCTTGTGCGCCTCCACCGTCTTCACGCTGATGAACAGTTCGGTCGCGATGCGCTGGTTCGAGTAGCCCTCGGCGATCAGCTGTAGCACTTCGCGCTCGCGGCTCGTCAGCAGATCGTAGCCCGTCTTCGATTCCGGCTTCTTCGCCTGCCAGAGGTAATCCTGCACGGCGTCGCCGTCGCTGATCGCGCTGCTGAAATAGGTGTTGCCGCGATGCACCGACTGGATGCCGAGCAGCAGCTCCGCCACGTCGGACTTCTTCACGACGTAGCCGCTGGCGCCGGCGCGCAGGGCGGCGAGGATCTGCTCGTCTTCCATGTAACCGGTGAGGATCAGCACCTTCGCCTTCGGGGCTCGGCGGCGGATCTGGCGCGTCGCCTCGAGGCCGTTCAGGCCCGGCATCACCATGTCCATCAGGACGACGTCCGGGTGGAGCTTCTCGCAAGCGTCGAGCGCCTCGCGGCCGTTGCTGGCGTCGCCGACGACTTCGACTTCCGGCTGATTCTCGAGCAGCATGCGCAGCGCCTGGCGCAGCACCGCGTGGTCATCGACGATCAGTACTTTGATGCGGCTGGCGTGCTGCCGTGGTGCGGCCATTCCGTTCGTCATCTGCTGTTCCTCCGTGAATTGCCCGCCGTGCGGCGGAGCGATTTGCATCCTGCGAATCATTGCCAGTATAGGGGTTTCCCTTAGGGGTTCTCCCCTATGCTGCGTGGATCTCCGTTCCGTAGCGCGGGCGTTCAACCCGCGGACACTCCCCCTAATAAGGTCGGCCGTTGCCGGGCAGGCTGCTGGAGCCACCGGCGTCCTGGAGCAGCGAGATGCTGCGTCCGAGCGACGCCGCCTCGTCGAAGACACCCTGACGGCTGGCGCCTTCCACGCTCGCCGGGTACTCCCGCGTCGCACCGCACCGCTTGCAGCGGCCGCGGATCACGTCGTCCTCCGGGTGAGCGAGGACCCAATGGTGTACGCACTGTTCCGTAAGCATGTCGGTCATGTCGTAATCTCCTTCGAACAGGGCCGAGTATGCGCTGGATGAGGGATCACGCCCATAAGGGGAAACCCCTAGAAACCGTAGGGGGAAACCCCTAAAAGCCGTAAGGGACGTACGGGCGTGCCGGGGCTCTCACCACGTAGCGCGGGCTTTCCAGCCCGCGTGGTGCAGCTTCGAAGCGATCTGTTCTGCCCGCCATCGATCGTATGGCCGCTACGGCGACATCAACGCCGCGCTCGCCGTCTCAATGCGATCGAGGATCTGCTGCGACTCCTCGGGGCTCGCGAGCTGCGGCTGATACTGATCGTGGACGTGGATCGGGATGTAGCGCGTAGATGTCAGGCGTGTGCCGGAGAACGTGACATCGAGCATGGCGCCCTGCTGCGTCTCCAGCGACCAGTCCTGATCGAAGACGAAGTTGCCCAGCGCGTACGCGACGAACATGGCGCCGATACGCTCGTGCGCCTGCACCCAGTGCGGGTGGTTGCCGACGATCATGTCCGCGCCAGCGGCCGCGGCCGCGCGCGCGAACTCGCGCTGGCGATCCGAAGGCGACGCCGTGTATTCGACGCCCCAGTGCGGCACGATGATCACGACGTTCGCCACCTTCCGCGCGTTCGCCACATCCTCGGCGATCGTCGCGGAATCGAGCGGCGCCGCGCCGGGGCCGTCGTCCGTGGCGTGATAGTAGTCGGCGATGTCGTCGTAGCCGAGAAACGCGAAATACACGCCGTGCCGCTCGATCACGGCCGGCGCGCGCGCTTCGTACAGGTTGCGTCCGGAGCCGATCGGCTTGATACCGGCCGCGCGCAGATTGGCGTCAGTCTCGAGCATCGCCCGATCGCCACAGGCTTCGACGCCGCAGTCTTTGATGTGGTTGGCCGCGTGTGACAACACGTCGTAGCCCGCGTAGACGAAGCCGTGCACGGCGGCCGCCGGCGCCGCGAGGCTAAACGTCGGCGTGCACCCGAACGGCGTACCGGCGTCGGACGCCGTAGCGTCGAGCGTGCCGATCGTGATGTCGGCGGCCGTCAGTTGATCATGCAGCGGCTGAAACGGCAGCGTGTAGTCGCCACCGAGCGCCTCGATCTTCGCGTAGGTGCATCGCGCAGGAATCAGATCGCCCGTAAACAGCAGATGCGTCACCGGCGGCGGCGTCGGCGCCGCAGTCGTCGGCGCGACGATCGTCACGCCTTGACGACTCACCGCCGTCGAAGCCGCCGGCGCATCACCACCGCAGCTCACGAGGCAAAGCGCGATACACGGCAGCGCGAGTAGGGCGAATCGAGCGAAGTGCTGGATCATCGCGCTATTGTATGCGTTTGCCGTGTGAATTTTGGCCGCACTCCAGCATCGACCCAACCGACCCTATCCGTGAAATCCGCGGAATCCGCGGTTTCTCACCCGCCGAGATGCGCGATCGCCGCATCGAGTTGCGGGTCGCGCGCGTTGGCGATGTCGTCTTGCGTGCGCGCGACGGTCTCGTCCGGCACGACGCCGACGCCGTTGAGCACGGTGTTCGAGACGGGGCCGTTGTTGACGTGCGTCGTCACCGCCATCGATGTGCCGTCGCCCAGCGGCTCGATGTCGGTGTAGCCGACGCAGCCGTTCGTCTTGCCGCCGACGACGTATGCGACGTGATACTCCTGTAGCGCCGCGGCGAAGACCTCCGCGACGGAGCCCGTGCGGTTATTCGTCAGTAGCACGATCGGTTTGAGCGCCGGAAGTACGGCGCCCGTCGCGCGCTCCTCCTCGATCTTGAGTTTGCGGCCGTGGTCGCGGACGATCACGCCCTCGCGCACGAAGAGGCTGATCGCGTCGGTGTCGAGCCGCCCGCCGGGATTGCCGCGCAGATCGATGATCCACGACGCCGCCCCCTGCGCATCGAACGACGCCAGCGCGTCCTTCAACCCGGCCGCGATGCCGCCGTCGACGAAGTTGCGCACCCGCGCGTAGCCGATCTTCGACGCGCCGTCGATCACGTGAGCGTCGACATTCGGCGGATTCACGCGCGCGCGGACGGCCGTGATCTCGATCGGCGTGTCGGCGCCGGTACGCCGCAGCCGCACCCGCACCGTCGTGCCCTCGCCGCCGTTGATCCGATCGAACGTGCTTGCCGGCCCCAGCGCCGACGTATCCGCGCCATCGACGCCGACGATGCGATCGCCGACGAGCACACCGGCGCCCGCCGCCGGGCTGCCCGTTACCACTTCCGTCACGAGCGGCGGCACGCCGGCAAGTTCGACGCCGATGCCGACCGTGCCCTTGCCCGCGCGCGAATCATTCAGATCGTTGCTTGCGACCGGCGTCAGAAAGTAGGTGTGACAGTCCGACAGCGCCTCCGTCATACCGCGCAGCGTCGCGTATCGCAGCTGCGTCGCATCCGCCGCCGGCGCGATCAGTTTCATGTACGCCGTCCGAAACAGGCCGAAGTCGCCCGCGCGGTCGTCGCTGAACACCGGCTTCGGCGGCGAATCGAGGCCTTCCTTATCCGCCTCCTGCGTCAACGCCGTCCAGGCGCCGTCGAGCAGCCGCGACGAAGCGACTGGATCGATGTACTCGTCGAGCAACCGATCGTACGCGGCCAGCACGATCGCGATGCCGCCATCCTTCGTCAGCGCCGCAACGTCGGGTGTACCCGTCGCCGGCGGCCCTGCAGCCGTCGCCGTTACGGCCGGCAGCGTCGAGATCGCCGCCGTCGCGGACGGCGACGGCGTCTTGCTGACGACGGCGACGCCGCACGCGCTCATCAACAGGGCGAGCAGCAATATCGGCGCCGCAAGCGCCGCGCGAAGTTTCGGGCGCCGGAAATTGGGGTGCATCATGCCTGCATGCGCATCGTGTGACCCGCTCAGTGTAGCTGTTCCGCCAGAGTTGGCGGGTTTGGGGCAATGCCGCTCGCAAGCACGCGAACCCGTGCCGTACGGCGTAGACGCCGCCTTATCGGCGTCGATCAGAGATCGCTCGTGCGCCGAACCCACGCATCGCGATCGGCGATGTCGCGATCAAGCAGCAAACGGTTGCGCACGACGTTCATTCGTCGCGATTGCGAATCAGGCGCGGCGTTCGCGGTCACGCGCTTCGCGAGCGCGATCGCCGCGAGCAGCGCGCAGCCGGCGATGATCGCCGGCGACGCCGACGCGACCGCCGCGGCGACCGGCGTCGCGACGAGCGCCAGCGCGACGAGCTGCGGCACCGCACGCACGACGACGCCGAGCAGCGCAACGATCACGAACACGACGAGCGCTACGGGCGACAGCACGCCGAGGGCCCCGATCGACTGCCCGATGCCGCGGCCGCCGGTGAATCGCAGCCACGGATTCCAGTCGTTGGCAAGCACGGCCGCCACGGCGGCCGCGGCGATCACGCCGTCGCCCTGATGCGTCGCGCGCGCCAGCAGCGGCCCCGCCGCGCCCTGCGCGATCTGCGCCAGCCCGACGGGCGCGACGAGCCCGCGCGACACGCTCTGCCAGATGTTCGACGCGCCCGCGTTGCCGCTGCCGACGTCGCGAATGTCGATCCCCTTCGTCGCCCGTGCCGTCAGATACGCGATCGGGATCGATCCGATCGCGTAAGCGGCGACGATCGTCACAAGAACAAACATCAAACGCCGAAGGTCAAAGCGATCGAACCACCACCGCGCTAAGTTCTCGATAATCCGTTTGCTGTTTGATCTTTGCTGTCCGCCGACTACCCCGGCCGCGGCGCGAGACCCGCCGCCGCGACGGCGATCATGTTCGCCGCGACGTCGGTGCGGATGCGGCCGGCGTTGATGCCGACGTCGTAGAGCTGCGGACTGTCGGCATCGACCTTGAAGTAGCTGCGATGA
>JBBQVO010000077.1:0-14464 GCA_038211505.1 Dehalococcoidia bacterium
ATTCAGCAACAGCAGGGACTGCTGTTATACATCGCCTCATCTCCCGGCACGCATCGTTACCTGCGATCGAGTTTTGAGACGGCCCCGGACAGCCCGTGCTATTGGATTGGGAAACACAATCGCGCCGAGATCGCATGCCAATTGAGATGAGGAAGACGCGAGACGCAGATCAGCTTTTGCGCTTGTCGAAATCGTCGAGGTCGAGGCTTTCGATGAAGTCTTTGAAGGCCGACATCTTCTCGAGCTCTTCGGGGTCGATCGGGGCGCCACGAGCGCCGGACGAGACTGCTTCGCCGTCCTTGTCGAGCAGGACGCCGGCGCGGTCGAGGACGCCCTCTTCGGCGTAGATCGGCACCTTGGCGCGGACGGCGAGCGCGATGGCGTCACTGGGGCGGGAATCGATCTCCATCGAACCGCCATTTACGTCAAGTACGACGCGGGCGTAGAAGGTGTCGTTGGCGAGGTCGTTGACCAAGATGTGGTTGACGTTGGCGCCCAGCGTCTCGATGACGGAGCGCAGGAGGTCGTGGGTGAGGGGGCGGGCGACGGAGACTTCCTGAAGCTGGACGGCGATGGCGTCAGCTTCGGCGGGGCCGATCCAGATCGGCAAATAGCGGTCGGACGCCTTCTCCTTGAGGATGACCACCCGTTGGTAGTTCATCAGGCTCACCCTGATGCTTTCGATTGTCATCTCAATCAAGCAGCCCAACCTCCATTCCCGATTCAGTCTATGCAGCCCCTGCTCGCCGTGTCAACGAATCCAGATTCGTTTCGCATTACATCGGTGTGCCGCTCGAGACCTCCGGCGGCGGCGGCCGCGAGCCCGTCGACCACTTCGCCTCGAAGTAGATGCTGAAGGCGGCGATCGTCCCCATGACGACGGCGATGGCGAACAGCACGACGCTCACACCAAAGATATCGGCCACCGACCCCGCGACAATCAGCGGCAATATGCCGACGGCGTTCGCGAGGACGACCTGGGCTGCGAAAACCCGCCCGCGCATCTCGGCGGGCGCACGCTCGTGGAGGACGGTCTGCGCGGGTGCGTTGACAAGCGCGTACGTGAAGCCGAGCGGGCCGGCGAACGCCATCGTCAGCAGGACGAGGATCGAGAGGCCACCGGCGCGTTCGCTGCCGGATCCGAACGGATGAAGATGATCGGTCGAATCCAGCAGGCGCGATACGGGCTCGATCAGGCCCAGCGCGACGACGCAGAGTGAGAGTCCGACGAGGCCGATGATCACGGTGCGGCTCTTGCCGAAGCGAGCGGCAATCATCGGCAGGGCCCGCAGGCCGATGATCGCGCCGATGCCGACGGGGGCGAAGATCGTGACGGCTTTGTCGGGCGAGATCTTGAGGATCGCCTGCATGTAGCGCGGCACGAGCACGGCGAAGAGGAGCACCATCGAGCTACCGGTCGCGTAGTGAATCAGCGCCAGCGTCGCGACGGGGTCTTTTGCCAGTGTTCGAAGCGTGTGCATGTAGTCGCCGGCCGCCGATCTCAGCTCGCGGAACGTTGGCAGCGATCGATCGGGCGCGGCGTCGCTCTCGGCGATCGGCGGCATCAGCCAGGCGCAGGCGACGGCGACGGCGAACATCAGCGCCGCGATGAAGAAGAGCCAGGCCTCGCCGAGCGTCGGCAGCAGGATCGGCGCGAGGAAGATCATGCCGGCGAGCTGCGATCCGGTGACGGCCATGCTGAACATGCTGTTCGCCGACATCAGCTGCTCCTTCGGCACAACCGAGGGCACCGTCACGGCGTCCGTCGTGCCGAAGAACTGGCTCGAGGTCGCGAAGAAGACACTGATCAGGATCAGCAGCGAGACGTGATCGCGCGAGAAGAGGAAGCAAAGCGCCAGCAACATGCGGGCGACGTTCGTCCAGATCAGCAGCAGCCGCTTGCTCCAGAGATCGACGACGACGCCGGAGAAGACGCCGAAGACGACGGACGGAATGACGAACGACAGCACGAGGACGGACGTGAACGTCGAGCCCTTCGTGAGTTTCGTAACGATGACGAGGAGCGTGAAGAGGATGGCGTTTTGCGCCGACTGCGAGATCAGCTGCGCGAGCCAGAGCAGCAGGAAGCTGCGGTTGGTGAGGACGGGGCGCGTTTTCGGCGGTGGTGGCTGACGGAGCGTCGTCGCGCTGCTCGCCATCTAGTACGCCACCCGCGCCGGGCTGGCCAGGTTGCGCGCCGCGTAATACAGCGCCAGCAGCGCGGCGCCGATAGCAATGAGGAAGAAGACCGGAGAAACACCAAGTGCATCGGCGAGCAAGCCGGTCAGCAGGATCGGCGGGATCGACGCGAGATTCGTCAGCACAGTCTGAGCGGCGACCACGCGTCCCTGCATCTCTTGTGGTATCCGTTCGTTGATCACCGACCGGCCGACGATATTCACAAACGTAAACGCGAACGCCAGCCCCGCACCCAGCACCGATGTGATCATAATCCGTGCGGTCGTCTGACCGAAGGGCCCGGGATCGAAGAGCCCGGCGGGATTGAGATCGCGCAGGGCGTCGCCGATCGGCGCGACGAAGGCGAGCAGCATCACAAAGACGATCATCGCGCCGAATGATCCGCCGACGCCCCACCAGGCGGAGACGCGCGCCGACATATTGCGCACCAGCCGCAGCGCCAGCCAGATGCCGATGGCGGCGGGCGCGGCGACGAAGATCACGTTCTCCGCGTTGACGCCGAGGACGTTCTTCGCGTAGCGCGGCAGCAGCGTCGCGACGATCAGTCCCGTCGTGTTGGCGAGCACGATGATGACGACGCTGATGTACGACACGGAGTCGGTCGTCAGATGGTGCCACGCTTCGGCGAAGCGCTCGCGCGTCTCCTCGATCGACGCCGGCATCTCGGCGTCGAAGATCGAACCGCCGAGGCCGTCGACGATGAGGTAATTGAACGCGCCGACGATGAACATGACAGCGCAGACGATCGCCAACGGCGGCGCGCCAATCGTCTTGAGGAAGATCGCCGGCAGGATCATCAGCCCGATGATCTGGGAGAGGAGTGACGCCAGGTTGTTGAGAGAGTTCGCGGCCGTGAGGTCTTCCGGCGGCACGACGGCCGGGAGCGCGGCGCCGCTCGCCGGGCCGGCGAACTGCGAAGCGACGGCGAATAGCACGGCGATCACATAGATGACGAGCACGTTGTCCGTAGAGATGGCAAGCAGCACACAGAGCGCGGCTCGGAGCGCGTTTGTGCCGGCAAGCACGAGGCCTTTCGGCATGCGGTCGACGAGCACGCCGGAGACGGTGCCGAGCAGCGCCGTCGGTGCGATGTAGGCGACGACGAACAGGCTGCTGAAGATGCTCTTGCCGGTAGCGTTCACGACAAGGATCAGCATCGTGTAGACGATTGCGTCGGCAGGGATGTTGGAGATGAGCTTCGCCACCCAGAGCTTGCGGTAGGCGTCGTTGCGCTCGAACAGAGCCCGCTCACCGACGATCGAGGAGAGGCGCAGCAGCGTATTGCGCCCGGATGGCGCGCGCCGGTAGAGAGGCGGGCGCGGCGTCGGGGTGGGTGTAGGAGCTGGCGTGGGCGTCGGTGCGTGCGCCATCAGTCGCGCTCCAGGGCGATGCGCATCTGTTCGGGATCGGGCTCAGGGCCGCGGCTGACGAAGGTCTTGAGCCGCTTTTCCAGCGTGCGGCGCTCAAGCAGGACGCGGTGGCCGCAGGTGTTGCAGGTGAGGCCGATGTCTGCGCCGAGGCGGACGATCGTCCACTCGAAGCCGCCGCAGGGATGCGGCTTGCGCAAACGCACCAGATCGCCCATCCGGAAGTCGACGATTTCGCTCATGTCCGGCGACAGCTTACAGAGTTCGCGGGGCGTGATGCGGAGATCCGCGCGGGTTGGGATGGGAACCACAGAGACACAGAGGCACAGCGGTTTTCTTGGGATCTTCACCAGACTCTGTCGCGCGGTTCGCCATTTCAGGCTCGCCTTCGAGATCCTGGGCGGGAGTTCGCAAACAGAAATGCTGGGCGCTGTCATCGGCGGCGCTCGTCGCGACGCTGGGGAAGACGACGTTAGTGGCGCTCCGAGCACCTCACCCCCGGCCCCTTTCCACGCAGTGGAGAGGGGAGTTCTTGATGGAACGATGCGATCCCAACGAAGCTCTGTGTCTCTGTGGTTCATTTCGACACAAAGCCGAACGCCCGCATTGCTGCGGGCGCTCCGTCTGTTCCCCCGGGCGGCGACTAAGATCAGCAGTCGCGTAGCCTTCGGCGGCGACTGCGATCAGCAGTCGCGGTTGCCTTCGAAGATCATCGTGTAGTAGATCTTGCCGTCGGCCGCTTTCGCGACGCCGGTGCCGAACCTCGTGTAGTGACAGTTCATGATGTTTTCCATGTGCGGAGGGCTGTTGTGCCACATGGTCACGGCGCGATCCGCCGACTGCGACCAGTCCCAGTTGTTCCAGGCGATGTTCTCGCCCGCCCAGGCGTGGCCGGTGCCGAGGCGATCCATGACACAGACGAAGTTGCAGCCGTCCGGCGGGTTGTGGCTGAAGTAGCCTTTCGCCGCCATATCCTGGCTGCGGACGCGGGCGACGGCGGCGAGTCCCTGATCGGGCATGAGGGGCGGCAGGCCGCCCTGGGTGCGGATGGCGTTGATGCCGGAGTACGTGCGCATTTCGGCGTCGCTCTCGGCGGTGCAGCCACTGAGCAGCGCGATTGCGGCGAGGCCGAAGACGGCGATCGCCAGCAGTGTGAATGTCCGTCGGTGCGGCACGAGTGCTGCGGCCCTCATCGCATCATCTCCTTCTCGTAAGGAGAATCGGCAGATGCGCGGCATTCTGGTATCCACCTAAGGGACTTCTTTAACGTCCTTAGGGGAAATCGTTTGCGGGATACGGAGCGCACGGCAAAAGGGAAGCCAGCCGCCTTGCTGTCCAAACGCACATCCTTGCTCTCGCCCGACGCGCGCGTCGCGCGGATATGGGGACGCCCCGGCGTGGCGGGCGCCGCGGCTTGGGTCGATGCCTGCGGGCAGTTTTATCTTCGAGACGCCGGGGGTGTACCGGCCAGCCCCTACCCTACACGATCGTGCAAGGCGTTTGAAAGGCAGCCGCGTCAGTTGTCACAATGTTATGTAGAGTGGAAGTGTGCGTGATAACGGAACGGACAAGTAGAGCGATCGACGGAATCGCCAAACGCCCATTGAACTGCACTCGCAAGCTGGTCGATCATGTCGTCGCGCGCCGCCTGCGGCCGTCTCATGACGAACGACGGATGCGGGAGGAGTAGCAGGCGCCGCTCGCCCGCTTCGCTCGACGACCAGTGCTCGCTGATCGTCCATTCGCGAACCTGCGCCGCGACCCAGCCGATCAACCACGCGTGCGCGTCGCGCCCGAGGCCGACAATCGCGTGCGGCTGAATGACGGCGAGTTCACGGCTCAAGTATCTGGCGCAGTTCGCAATTTCGGCCGTGGTCGATGGCCGGTTCTGCGGCGGGTGGCAATGCACCAAGTTCGTGATGAAGATCTCGCCCTTGCGGCGGTCAGCCTGCAGAAACGCTTCGTCGAGCAATTTCCCCGAACCGCCGGTAAACGGCACCTGTGCCTCGATGCACGGCTTGCCGCAGAGGCTCTGTCCGACGATGACGATCGGCGAGTGCGGATCGCCGGCGCCGGGCGATGCTGTCGTCGCTTCGCGATCGTCGTTCGCCGATAGGTTGAGTCCCGGGACAAAGTCGGCAGGCGCGCACATCGGCCGCGATGTCTGAAAGAACGATGTCGCACTCGATCGTCATCGTCACCTCGGTCGCGAGTCTCTCAAACCCGAACCCTTCGAACAAGTAACAGAAGAGGCCACCGCTGCGGCGATGGCCTCTTCTCGTCTTTCCCTAACAACCCACCGGGACGACAACCCTACACGTCGAGATTCTTGACCTGGGTGGCGTGGCCCTGGATCCACTTTTTGCGGGGGGCTACTTCGTCGCCCATGAGGGTGGAGAAGATTTCTTCGGCCTTCATGGCGTCTTCGATGTTGACCTGGAGCATCGTGCGGCGCTCGGGATCCATCGTTGTCTCCCAGAGCTGCTCCGGGTTCATCTCGCCGAGACCCTTGTAGCGCTGGATGTGCGCCTTCTGGCCGTCCTTGAGCTTGGAAACGTGCTGGTCGCGCTCCTGATCGGAGTAGATCCAGGTGTGCTGGCGGCCCACCTGGATGCGGTAGAGCGGCGGCTGGGCGATGAAGAGGCAGCCTTCATCGATGAGGGTGCGCATGTAGCGGAAGAAGAAGGTCAGCAGCAGCGTGCGAATGTGCGAGCCGTCGACGTCGGCGTCGGCCATGATGATGATGCGGCGGTAGCGCAGCTTCGTGGCGTCGAGCGTCTCGCCGAAGCTGGTGCCGAGCGCGGTGATGAGGGCGCGGATCTCTTCGTGCGCCAGCATCTTCTCCATGCGCGCCTTCTCGACGTTGAGGATCTTGCCGCGGAGCGGCAGGATCGCCTGGAAGCGCCGGTCGCGCCCCTGCTTCGCCGTGCCGCCGGCCGAGATGCCCTCGACAAGGTAGAGCTCGCACTGGAAGGGATCGCGCTCGCTGCAGTCGGCGAGCTTGCCGGGCAGCATCGTGCCATCGAGCAGACCCTTGCGGACGACGAGATCGCGCGCCTTGCGGGCGGCCTCGCGCGCACGTGCGGCCAAGATGCCCTTCTCGATAATGCGGCGGCCGTCGGACGGATGCTCCTCGAGATGCTGCATCAGGCCTTCGGTGACGGCGCTCTGGACGTGCGTCTTGACGTCGGCGTTGCCGAGGCGGGTCTTCGTCTGGCCCTCGAACTGCGGCTCGGGCAGCTTGACGCTGATGACGGCGACGAGGCCCTCGCGGACGTCGTCGCCGCTGAGGTTGGCGTCATCGTCCTTGAGGAACTTGTTCTTGCGGGCGTAGTCGTTGAGGACGGACGTCAGCGCGGCGCGGATGCCGGTGAGGTGCGAGCCGCCATCGATCGTGTTGATCGTGTTCGCGAAGCTGAACTCCGCCTGCGAGAAGCCGTCGTTGTACTGGATCGCCGCTTCGACCTGCGTCGTGTCGACTTGCTTCTCGATGTAGATCGGACGCGGGCTGAGCGTGTTGCGGCCCTTGTTGACGTGGCGTACGAAGCTGGCGACGCCGCCCTCGAAGCAGAAGTTCATCTCGCGCTCGCGGCCGGCGCGCAGGTCTACGAAGCGGATCCAGATGCCCTTCGTCAGATAGGCCATCTCGCGGAAGCGCTGCAGCAGCATGTCGTAGTCGTGATCGATGGCGTCGAAAATCGTGTCGTCGGCGAGCCACGATGACGTCGTACCGGTCTGCGTCTGCTTCGGGTCGGGGGAGGTCTTGAGCGGCCCCTTCGGGATGCCTTTCTCGTACTCCTGACGGTAGACCTTGCTCTCGCGCCGGACTTCGACCCACATCTTGCTGGCGAGCGCGTTGACGACGGACGCGCCGACGCCGTGGAGGCCGCCGGAGACTTTGTAGGCGCCACCGCCGAACTTACCGCCGGCGTGCAGCACGGTCATGATCGTTTCGAGGGCCGACTTGCCGGTGGTCTTGTGTTTGTCGACGGGGATGCCGCGGCCGTCGTCGCGCACCGTCACCCAGCCGTCGGCTTCGAGCGCGATATCGATGCGCGAGCAGTAGCCGGCCATCGCCTCGTCGACGGCGTTGTCGACGACCTCGAAGACGAGGTGGTGCAGGCCGCGTTGATCCGTCGTGCCGATGTACATGCCGGGGCGGCGGCGTACGGCCTCGAGACCCTCCAGCACCTGGATATCGGAGGCGGTGTAGGAGTCGGCCTGCTTGCCTTTGCGGGCGGCGGGCATCTCTTGTTCGGCGCGCTGTCTCACCATGAAGTCTCGTTGTCCGTGCTACTTTGCCGAGTGTCTCAAGATCGAAAAGACCCCGAGCGAAGCTGGCTCGCCGGGCCTTTGAACAACGTGCGCCAAACAGGGTTCCGCACCTCCATATTGTACCACAGAAGGCGTCCCTTCTGGGCACTGTCGCGGCGCCGATTTAGATTCGAATTCGGCTCGATCTCGCGTCGGCACGAGGTCGCTCGACCGGCTCGACCGCCGAGCGCGAATCGCGTACTGTTACGGACGCTTCGAGGGAGGTTCGGCGATGAGAATCGAAGTTAACGGCGTGCGGATATTCTTCGATGTTGAGGGCGCGAAGTTCGTGCCCGACGGGCCGGTGATGCGCGACCGGCCGACGCTGATCCTGCTGCACGGCGGGCCGGGGATGGATCACGCGCACTACATGCCGGCGTTCTCGCAGTACGCCGATATCGCACAGATCATCTACATCGACCATCGCGGCAACGGACGCAGCGATCGCGGGTCGCGCGATGACTGGAATGTTCCACAGTGGGGCGACGACATCCACGCGTTCTGCCAGGCGTTGGAAATTGAGAAGCCGATCGTGCTCGGCACGTCGTTCGGAGGCATTGTCGCGATTTCGTATGCGACGCGGCATCCGGAGCATCCGGGGAAGCTGATTCTCGCCAGCACGGAGGCGCGCGCCGAGCGGGAGCGGACGCTGGCGGTGTTTGAGCGTTTGGGTGGCGCGAAGGCCCGCGATGTCGCCGGGCGCTTCCTTGACGGCGATACGGCGGCGTTCGCCGAGTTCGGGCGCGTCTGTTCGCCGCTGTATTTCCGGCGGCATGTTGCGGATCTCGAGGTCTACGGCCGGTCGATCGCCAACGAGGACGTGGTCACGCACTACTTCCAGCCGGGCGGCGAGGCGAGCACGATCGACATGCTCGAAGCGATGTCGCGCATCCTGTGTCCGACACTGATCCTCACGGGCGAGGACGACCCGATCACGCCGGCGGAGAACAGCGCCGATATGGCCGCGCGTATCCCGCCGCATCTTGTGCGCCTGGAGCGCTACGCCAACACCGGGCACAGCGTCTTCGAAGACGAGCCGCGGTCGTTCGACGCGGTGCGGGAGTTCATCCTCTCGTGAGAATCGAAGTCAACGGGGTGCGGATCTTCTTCGATGTGGAGAGCGCGAAGTTCGTGCCGGATGGGCCGATCATGCGGGAGCGGCGGACGCTGATTCTGCTGCATGGCGGGCCGGGGATGGATCATTCGACGTACAAGCCGGCTTTCTCGCGCTTCGCCGATATCGCGCAGGTGATCTACATCGATCATCGCGGCAACGGGCGCAGCGAGCGCGGGCCGCGGGACGCGTGGACGCTGGCGCAGTGGGGCGACGATCTGTTTGCGTTCTGCGAGGCGCTCGATATCGAGAAGCCGATCGTCATGGGCAATTCGTTCGGCGGCTTCGTCGCGATGTCGTACGCGACGCGCCATCCGGATCATCCGGGCAAGCTGATCCTGTCGAGCACTGCGTCGTCGGGGCAGGCGCACGTCGAGCGCAGCATCGCGATGTTTACTAAGTTCGGTGGGGACGAGATCGGCGCGATGGCGCGCCATGCGCTCACCGTCGGGTACGACAGCCCGGAGTTCACGTTGCGCTGGTTGACGGAGGCAATGCCGTACTACAACACGAAGCCCGGCGATCCTCACGCCACCGCGCGCACAGTGATGACGTCGAAGGTGCTGATCGACTTCCTCGGCCCTGGCGGCGAAGGACTGACGTTCGACATGACCGCCGATCTCGCGAAGATCGCCTGCCCGACGCTGGTGCTCGGCGGCGAGGACGATCCGATCACGCCGATCGAGTCGTCGGAGGACATCGCTGCCGCGCTGCGGCCTGGTCTCGTGCAGTTCGAGCGATTCGCCGGCTGCGGCCACGGTGTCTTCCGCGACGACCCGCGCGCGTTTGATGTTATCCGTGAGTTCATGCTGCGATGATCGTCGGCGGTGGCGCGTCTTCCACGAAGAGACACGAAGGAACACAAAGAGAATGGTCCACAGAGGGCACAGAGAGATCACAGAAGGTGAGGGGAGGCACGGTCCGACGGCACCTGTAGGCGTCGCTTGACTCGTTGGGGGTGCGGGCGTAGCCTGAATCTACGAGACTATCGTTCTGCGGGAGCTGGGGATGGCCCGGCTGAGAGGCCTTGACGGGCGACCGCCGAACCTGATCCGGATAATTCCGGCGCAGGGAAGAGCAGCTCCAGCGCCTCCCTGACTGGTCGAGGCGCTTTGTTATGTCCGACGAGATGCCTGAAGATGCGCCGCGCGTCCCGCGCGCGCTGACGATCGCCGGCAGCGATTCCGGCGGCGGCGCCGGCATCCAGGCTGACATCAAGACGTTCGCCGCGCTCGGCGTCTACGGCACGTCGGCGATCGCGGCCGTGACGGCGCAGAACACGCTTGGCGTGCGCGGCTGGCTGGCGATGCCGGCGGATCTCGTCGCGCAGCAGATTGATGCCGTGCTCAGCGATATCGGCGCGGACTCGGTGAAGACGGGGATGCTGGCGAACGCGGCGATCATCGAAGTCGTCGCGGCGAACATTCGCGAGCATGACGTGCGGGCGCTGGTCGTCGATCCGGTGATGGTGGCGAAGGGCGGGCAGGCCCTGCTCGAGGACGACGCCGTCGCGGCGCTGATCCACGATCTGCTGCCACTGGCGCAGGTCGTCACTCCCAACATCCCGGAGGCGGAGGCGCTGACGCGTCGCACAATCGCAAACTGGGACGCGGCGAGAACGGCGGCGGCGCAGCTCGTCGAGATGGGGGCGAAGTCCGTCGTGATCAAGGGCGGCCATTTCGAGAATGATCCAGCGGCCACGGATCTCTACTTCGACGGCGGCGAGTATCACGAATTCACAGCGACGCGCGTCGACACGCGCAACACGCACGGCACGGGCTGCACGTTCGCATCGGCGATCGCGGCGGGGATGGCGAAGGGGCTGACCGTGCGCGACGCGATCGCGCAGGCGAAGGCGTACGTGACGCTGGCGATCCAGCATGCGTATCCGGTCGGGAACGGGCAGGGGGCGGTGCACCATTTCTACCGTTACTGGCAGCCGACCGGGCAGCAGCGGTATCGGCCGGGGATTGGGGTTAGTCGGTAGTCGTTGGGGGTTGGTCGTTAGGGTTGTGTTGTGGTGTGGCGTTCGCGAGCTGCGATGTTGAGGTGGTGGCGACCGACGCGGGACAGGTCTGGAGACCTGTCGGTACGGTTCACCGCCGCGCGGATTGGTAGCGGGGTCTGTGTTGGCATGCGAACTGTGAGCTTCGTTTGAACTTGCTGTGGCGGCGGTATTTGCGGTCGGGGTATGCGCCTTCGTGGTTCTATGTGCTGGTGGGCGTCGGGTTTGTGGCGATCGCGGTGTGGGCGGTGACGCAGCGGGACTGGATTGTGATGGCGCTGGCGCTGGCGATGATCCCGGTGACGATCGGCGGAGGGCGCGTGATGGGGCAGCTGAATGCATCGGCGGCGGAATCGCGACGCGTGTTGCGCGAGCAGGAGCGGATGCGGAGGAACGAAGATGATCGATGATGCGCTGACGATCGCCGGTAAGCAGCTGCGGTCGCGATTGTTTCTCGGCACAGGAAAGTATGCGAGCGCCGAGCAGACAATCGCGTCGCTCGACGCGTCGGGCGCGGAGCTGATCACGGTGGCGATCCGCCGGCTCGATCTCGATAATCCGCACGCGAGGACGGAGCTGGATTACATCGACTGGTCGCGGTTCACGGTGCTGCCGAACACGGCCGGCTGTCGCACGGTCGACGAAGCGCTGCTGACGGCGCGGCTCGGACGCTCGGTGACGGACTCGACGTGGGTGAAACTCGAAGTGATCCCCGATCCGAAGTACCTGCTGCCGGATCCGATCGGGACGCTACGCGCGGCGGAGCAGCTGATCGCCGAGGGCTTCGTCGTGCTGCCGTACATCCACGCCGATCCAGTGCTGGCGAAGCATCTGGAGGAGGCGGGGTGCGCGACAGTGATGCCGCTGGGATCGGCGATCGGCTCCGGCCAGGGGCTGCGGATGCTCGACGCGATCAAGATCATCATCGAGAACGCGCAAGTGCCCGTCGTCGTCGATGCGGGCATCGGCGCGCCCTCGGACGCGGCCCTGGCGATGGAGATCGGCGCCGATGCGGTGCTGATCAATACAGCGGTCGCGAAGGCGCAGGATCCGCCGCTGATGGCGGCGGCGATGAAGAAGGCCGTCGAGGCCGGGCGCGAGGCATTTCTGGCGGGACGCATCGCCGCGAAGCCGTACGCCACCGCGAGCAGCCCGACGGAGGGCGTCGCCGCGCTCGCGAGTACGAGCGGGTGACGCGATCCGGCGAGCGGCTGCGACTGCCGCATCCGGCGCTGATGCTTGTGACGGACGGCGAGCGCGCTGATGTTTGCGGTGATGCGGTATGCGGCGGCGTGAACATCGTGCAGGTACGAATGCCCGGGCGATCGACGGCTGACGTGATCGACGCGGGCGCGCGCGTTCGCGATGCGATCGGTGATCGCGCGTTGCTGACCATCAACAGCGACGTCGACGCCGCGATCGCGCTCGAAGCCGACATTCTGCATCTGGCCGAGTGCGCAGGGACGATGGTTGACGCGCGTGCGCGCGTCGGCGGCCGCATGCTGACTTCGCGGGCGGTGCATGGCATCGAAGCCGCGATCGCTGCGGAGCGCGAGGGGGCGGACTTCGTATTGCTTGGCACCGTGTTTGCTTCGATGTCGCATCCCGGCGGCGAGACGATCGGGATCGAGGGTGTGCGGGCGGTGTGCGATGCCGTCCGCGTGCCGGTGATTGTGATCGGAGGCATCACGGCCGAGAACGCCGCGTCGGTGATGCGCGCGGGCGCGGCGGGTGTGGCGGTGATCAGCGCGATCTTCGACGCCGAGTATCCGCGTCAGGCTGCTGCGGCGCTGTGTGATGCTATGACAACGCCGGCGCGCGCGTCGTGATGCGGTTGACGGTGAACGGCAAACCGCGCGAGATCGACGACGCGTCGGCCGAGATGGCGCTGACGCAACTGCTTAGCGTGCTTGAGGTGAATCCGCGGCTTGTGGCGGTCGCGATCAACGGCGACGTGATCGTCAAGACGTCGTACGATGCCGCGATCGTGCGAGACGGGGATGGGGTGGAGATCGTGCGGATGGTGGGTGGGGGATGTGGTTGCGTCGGGAGTCGGCGCTTCGCGCACCTCACCCCGCCCTTCGGGCACCCCTCTCCACGCTGTGGAGAGGGGATTCGACCGACGGACGTTCTCAAAGACAATGAGTGCCTTCGTTCCGATTCGGATGCGCGTCGATGAGTGATGTGGTGATTGTTGGCGGGGGGATTGTGGGGGTGGCGTGCGCGTATGAGCTGGCGAAGGCGGGGGCGCGGGTGGTGCTGCTGGAGTACGGCAAGACAGGGATGCAGGCGACGAATGCGGCCGCGGGCATGCTGGCGCCGATGATCGAGGCGTCGGCGGCGGGGCCGATGTTGGAGTTTGGGACGCGAGCGCTCGCTGAGTATCCGGCGTTGGTCTCGGAGGTGGAGGCGTCGTGCGGGTTCGATGTTGAGTTGCGGCTGCACGGCATTTTGCGCGTCGCGAGCACGGACGATGAGGCGGCGGCGTTGCGGCAGCGATGCGCGTGGCAGCGCTCGATGACGATGCCGGTCGAGTGGTTGGATGCGGCGGCGTGCCGGGAGTTGGAGCCGCGGCTGAGCGATCGCGTGTGCGGCGGCGTGTTCTCGGCGACAGAGGGCTCGGTGAGCAATCAGCTGCTGGCGCTGGGGCTGGAGCGCGCGGCGATCGCGCTCGGCGCCGACGTGCGACAGCAGACGCCGATTGATGGGTTTGTGGTCGCGGGCGATCGTGTCGAGGGCGTTCGATCGCGTGGCGAGACGTTCGCGTGTGACACGGTCGTCATCGCGGCGGGGGCGCGATCGGGGCAGATCTCGCACAGGCTCGGCGTGCGATCGCGGCTGCCGGTGCGGCCGGTGCGCGGGCAGATGATCGCGCTCGGCGGCATGTCGACGCCGATCCGGCACATCGTCTGGGGCTCGGGCGGATATCTCGTGCCGCGCGCGAACGGCATCGTCTTCGCCGGCGCGACGGTGGAGGATGTGGGGTTCCGCCGTCGCACGACGAAGGCGGGAGTGCGGGCGATGCGGTCGATGGCGATCGGCCTCGTGCCGCAGCTCGAAGCAGCGCGCGTGCACTTCGAGTGGGCGGGGCTGCGGCCCGGGACGCCGGACGATCTGCCGATCATCGGGCCGATGCCATCGCACGCGAACGTGGTCGCCGCGACGGGGCACTATCGCAACGGGATATTGCTGGGGCCGCTGACGGGGAAGCTGGTCGCACGCGGGATCGTCGATGGCGATTGGGGTGGGGTGGCGGCGGCGTTTTCGGTTGGGCGGTTTCGGTGACGGCGACGACCAATTAACCACGAAGGGCACGAAGGATCTTGTTCTTTTTGATCCGCACGGCAGCGCGCTAGCGCATGCGGCGTCGGACGCGTTTGTGGCAAGATTCTTCGCTTCGCTCAGAATGACAGGAGTGGCGCAGATGACAGTGACGCAAGTCGAGCACGATACTGCCCGTCACTT
>JBBQVO010000078.1:0-14440 GCA_038211505.1 Dehalococcoidia bacterium
CGGTCTCGCGCGGCGCGATGCGTGCGGGAGGTCGCGGACCAATGTACGTCCTGGGAGTTCGAGAAGTCTTTTGTCATGCCGCAGACGCGGCAGGTGCCGACGCTGAGCTCGCCGCTCGGCGTGCTGATCATCCAGTGATGCGCGCAGATCGCAACGTCGCCGGCCGTAGGTTCCTGATCCTTCATGGAAACTCCCTGCCGCCTGCATCGAACAGCGGCTCAATTCACGAATCCTGATTCGGCGGACGATGTGTTCAGCGCGGTTGTAGCACACGTTGCGGCGTGTCGTTTCTCAACGGGTCGACGGCTGGCATGCGTCGAGGTCACGCCTGCGGCTGCGTCGAGATTGTGTTGGACTGTCCGAGGTGGCTGATCTCCAGTATAGCACGAATGCGACATAAGTGCGGGAATATGTGACATCGGCGCAACGGCTGATCCAGTTTCCGGCAGCCGCGAATTGCCTTCCCCGCACGCGGTGTGGTACCTATGTCCCACGGGACAATACGTGGGTGCGCAGCGAATCACGTGGCGGCGGGAAGGACATCAGCCGTGTCCGAGCGGTTCCTCGACAAGTCATACGACGACTACCCGCGGATCGAGATTGCGTTTCAGATAGCGCTCGATAAGAGCTTGCATCCGCGCAGCCCTGAATTGCTCTACGACATGGTGTCGGATCTGCACCTGCCGGCCCAAGCGGACGTGCTGGATCTTGGCTGCGGCGAGGGCCAGCAGTCTCTGCGGTTGGCGCGAGACCGAAGATTCTGCGTACTCGGCGTCGATCCGGTTGCGCGACACATCGTAATCGCGAGAGAGGCACTGGAACAGGCCGCCGAATCCAACGCCCACCTGCGCGAGCATGTCCGCTTCGAGATCGGCGCGGCAGAGGCGATTCCGGCGGCCGATGCGAGCATCGATCTGATCTGGTGCAAGGACGTGCTTGTGCACATCGAGGCGCTTGACCGCGCGCTCGCGGAGTGCCGTCGCGTTCTGCGTGGCGATGGCTTCATGCTGATCTATCACTCCGTCTTTTGGACGGACCGGATGAAACCGGGGGAGGCCGATCTGTTCGTCAGTCCGCCCGGCGTCTTCCAGACCAATCCGCAACGGGTGGAAGCGTCGTTTGCCGCCGCAGGTTTCCAGATCCAGAAATGTACCGAGCTCGCCAGTGAGTGGGGCGAGCACGAGGAAGAGCAAACCGGCGCAGTCGGCCGGCGACTCTTGCACACTGCTCGATTGCTGCGCGCGCCCGAACGCTACGTCGCGGAATTCGGGCAGTCCAACTACGACATCATGCTCGGCGACTGTCTCTGGCACGTCAACCGCATGATCGGGAAGATGAGCCCGCGCATCTACCTGCTGAAGGTCGCAGATCCGACATAACGCGATGGTTCGGCAGAGCAAGCGCGACCAAGCCCCGAGGATCGTAGAGGGGGAATTCAGATGGCGGACACAACGGAGCCGAACGTCGTGGAACGCGTGCAGCTTGGCATTCGCATGGAGAAGCGGATGGTGAAGGTGCTCAAGGGCCTCGCCGAGTTCGAGGGCATCACGCTCGGGCAGCTCATGGAGAAGATCGTGCTGCATTCGTTCGAGCCGGTGCTTGGTCAGGAAGGCGAGATGTCCGCGAGCCCGCACGGCAAGCGCGCGCTGGCGGCGATCGCCGACCTCAAGCGCATCTACGGCATGGACGTCGATACGCACGTCACGCGCACGTGGACGGTGCAGGACGCTGCCGACGCGGGCTAGCCCAACACCGGCGCCTCGCCCCTAAGTCGCGACATAAGAATCGCCCGCATCAATCGATGCGGGCGATTCTCGTACTCGTACATTCGTCGCGCGTCGGCTACTCGTCCTCGTCCGTGAGGTAGATGGCGCGCTCGGGGCAGTTCTCGACGGCCACCTTCGCCTTCTCGCGCAGATCCGCCGGCACGGTACCGTCGGGCGGGCGCGGGGTGGCGTAGCCGAACTCGTCGACCTTGAAGAGGCCCGGCGCCAGTGCGTAGCACCGGTTGTGGCCCTGACACTTCTCGCTGTCTACATGTACCTTCATGACGGCCAGATTACCGGCATCTTGCGCGGGCCGCGAACCTGACCGCCGGCCCACGTCACCGCGTTCGGGTCTTCGAGGCGGAAGTCCGGGATGCGCTTCAACCACTCTTCAATCGCCACCTTCATCTCCATCCGCGCCAGGTTCGATCCGGCGCAGCGGTGGATGCCGACGCCGAAGGCGATGTGCGGGTTCTTCTCGCGGTCGAGGAGCACCTCATCGGCGCGCTCGAACACGCGCGGGTCGCGGTTCGCCGCCGGGAAGTTCATCAGCACCTTCGACCCTTTCGGGATCGGGCAGCCGGCGTACTCCGTGTCCTCGGAGACTTCGCGCGCCATCGTCACGGGCGAGTAGGCCCGCAGCAGCTCTTCGATCGCGCTGTCGATCAGTTCCGGCTCGGCGATCAGCCGCGCGCGATCCTTCGGGTTCTCGGCGAGATGCCAGATGGCGGAGCCGATCGAGCTCCACGTCGTGTCGATGCCGGCGACCATGAGCAGGAAGCAGGTGCCGAGCACGTGCGGCTCCGGCACGGGCTCGCCATCGACGGTCGAGGTGAGCAGGTAGCTCAGGAGGTCGTCCTCCTTGAGGTTCTCCTTGCGCTCCTGGATGCGCTCGTTCATATAGGTGAAAATGCTGATCGCCGACGACTGCCGCAGCTCCGGGTCGGTGAGACCGAGCTCGAGGAAGCCGCGTACCCACTCGGTGAACGTGCCGGCCATGTCCTTCGGGATGCCGAGCATGTCGGCGATGACGCGCGGCGGGATCTGCTGCGCGTAGTCGGCGGCGCCATCGGCGCGGCCGTTGGCGATGAATGCATCGATCAGCTCGCCGCAGAGCTTGCGCGTCTCCGGCTCCCAGCGTGCGACGGCGGTCGCCGTGAACGGCGGCAGCAGCAGCTTGCGCGCCCACGTGTGCACGGGCGGGTCGGACGTGATCGGCGGCGCGCCGCCGTTGTACTGCGCGGCGTTGTTCACTTCGTCGGCGACGACTTCGCCCTCCACCTCGATCGGCTCGCCGAAGTCCGTGACGAGCACGTTCCGCGAAGAGAAGTGCTGAATGTCGCGCGCGATGTTGAAGAGATCCTCATACCGCGTCGGCATGAACGAACCGCCCCAACGATCGCTGTGGGCCATCGGGCACTTCTCGCGCACCTGATCCCAGACGGGGAAGGGGTCTTTCTTGTATGAGGGGTCGAAGATATCGTAGTCGGTCGTCCAGTCTTTCACAGCCTCGGCCATCGCGCACGTCCTTCTCGGGTGTGTTGTCGTAATGCTATGTTCGGCCAGGTAGGTTGCTTACCTTAGCGTTCACTAGAATACTATAGTTGGCGGCGTCCGCAACAGGGGATTCCCACTGAATTAATCGCAATTTGCACTGTCAACCGCACTTGGTTGGCGCCTGCGGGCCAGCATCGCGTCGTTGGCGTGGCTGCGAGATGCTACCGGACGGTGACGCCGATCGTGCGCACGACGCCTGAGTGGTTGCTCTGGCGAATCTCGATCTGGTAGTCGCCGGCCTCTTTGAAACGGATCAGCGCGTCGCCGATACCCAACCCCGGAATCTGAATCTGGGGACGTGGCACCGAGCTCTCGATCGCGTGGCGATCATCGAGCTTGGTCTCGATCGGGAACTGCTCGGCCCTGTCGCTGTCGATGATCGCGGTGACGAACGCCGGAACCTTGCTGTCGACGTGAAGGTGGACGATCTTGTCGCGAGCGATGTCGAGGTGATCGGGCGCCAAGGTCGTGTCGTCGACGGTGATCGTGACGACGGGCGCCGGACCGCCCTGGGCGTCGGCGCTCGTGTGGGCGAACTGCGACAAGACCATGAATGCGGTGACGATGACGATGACCAGCGCCGCGAGGGCGCCAATGGTGTACTTCAGCACGTGGGAAGCCGCTCCTTGGAATCAACACTCGATCCGCGAAGGGCTCCCCAGCCTCCGGGCCGCGCAGGGGTATGATACCTGATCCAGCGCTAACCATAACAACGACGCAGCATGTACCTCGTATCTCTTCATCGAGCCGCGATAATCGTCGCTTGACGGTAGAATCAGCATCGAGGTGACGGCATGGAAGAAGAGCAGGGGCCAGTACACGCGCCCGAGTTCCCGCCGCAGGCGACGTGGCTGCAGGGCGGTCCGCTGAAGATGGCGGAGCTGCGCGGCCGCCCCGTCCTGATCGACTTCTGGGACTACACGTGCATCAACTGCATCCACACACTGCCGTACGTGAACGAGTGGCATCGGCGTTACGGGCCGCTCGGGCTGACGATCGTCGGTGTGCACACACCCGAGTTCTCGTTCGCGCGTGACGTTGGCAACGTCGCGAAGGCGGTGCGCGAGCATCACATCGAGTATCCGGTCGTGCTCGACAACGACTACGCTATCTGGCAGGCGTACACGAACCGCTACTGGCCGGCGAAGTATCTCGTCGACGGCAAGGGCTACCTGCGCGGCTATCACCACGGCGAAGGCGCGTATCGTGAGACGGAGGAGGCGCTGCAGGCGCTGCTGCGCGAGTCGTTTCCGGAGATCTTGCTGCCCGGCAGCATGGATCCCGTTCGCGATGAAGACGTTGCCGGCGCGGTCTGCTATCGCGTCACGCCGGAGCTCTACCTCGGCTATCAGCGCGGCCAGATCGGCAACGTCAAAGGCATCGAGATCGACAAGCCGTCAACGTATCGCGATCCCGGCAAGCACGCCGACGGCTTCATCTATCTCGATGGCGATTGGCTGCTATCGGGCGAGTATCTCGCTCGGCCAGCGGGGGCATCCGGCGAGAGCCGGCTCACCGTGCCGTACATGGCGAAGGATGTGAACCTCGTCATCCATCCGCCGACGTACGGCGGCGCGGCGACGATCAGCGTCGTGCAAGACCTTCGGCCGATCGCGGCCGAGGACGCGGGCGCGGACGTCGTCGTGGGCGATGCGACGTCCGTCGTCACTGTCGACGCGCCGAAGATGTACCGCCTCGTCGCCAACCGCGACATCGCCCGCCACGAGCTGACGCTCGCCACAACGTCCGACGGCGTCGCCATGTACGCCTTCACGTTCACATCCTGCGTCGTCGCCGATTGATCCCATGGCTCGCATTTCGCGTATGCTGCGTTCGTCAATCGACCCGTGACATCGCGTGCGACGAGGGGAGCTGCAGATGGACGCAGGCAGCGGCAACCTGCAATCGGGTTTCGTGCTGGCGGCGATCGTCGTCGCAGTGCTCTTCGCCGACCGGATCGGGGGCCAGGAGCAACTCGCGCGGCGACTCTATCAGGTCGCCCTCGCCGTCACGCTCACGGCGGTCGCACTGTCGGCGACGGCCGCATTCGTACGGCCGCCCACGTATCCGAAAAGTGCCAACGGCTCATCGAGCTCGCTCGGCAGTTCATCGAGCTCCAGCGAGAACGAAGAGCAGTTGAAGTTTTTTCGCGACGTCGCAAATCGTGACACGGCCGCGAACGCGATCCATTTCGGCGCCGGGGCGGTCGGTGTCGTTCTCGGCATCGCCGCGCTGCGCCGGTTCCGCACCCTGGGGCTGGCGATTACCCTGGCCGGAGTGCTGCTGATTCTGTTCGGAGGCGTCCGGTCGGGCGTCGACAGCGGCAACCCGCTCAACTCCATCTTCTCTGCATACACGAGCGTCTTCAGTTCGGTGATTGGTAGCGCATCGCGGACGGCGGACATCGCCCGATTCGGCGTCGCCGTCGGCGCTGCGATCGTGCTCGTCATGTTCGGACTGTGGCAGTACGATGCGACGCGCCCCGACTCGGTCGCCGTCGCACGGCCCGAACCACCGTCTGCATGAGCGATGCGGACGACGTCGCCGCGCGTGCGCAGCAGCTCTTCGACGAGGGCGCGCGCATCCTCGAAGCGACGTGGGACGATGCCGTCGCGATGTGCCGCTACCCCGATCACGACGACCGCCACGATCCGCGGAACACGCTCGATTATGCCGACGTCCTGCTGCGCACTGGCGTGCCTGCGAATGCGGAGCGCGCCGGACGAGCGATTCGCGCCGTGGTGGCGATGCAGGAGCGGCGGCCGCAGGACGCGCACTACGGCAACTTCCGCTGGTCGCTCGAGGATGAGGTCGTCGCCGACCTCAACGGCGTCGAGTTCATCCTCGATGGCTTGAACTATCTTGTCCGCGCGCACGCTGCCGTGTTGCCGCCCGATCTTCGTGCGGAGATGCTCGACGCGATCGCGCTCGGTCTCGACGAGATCGATCGGCTCGATGTGCATCCGAGCTACACGAACATCGCGCTCAGCGACATCTGCAACAGCGTGCTTGGCGGCGAAGCGCTCGGCGCGCGGCTGACGCCGGCCGGCATGTCCGGCGACGAATGCGTCGCTCGTGGCGCGCGGCGGCTCTATGAGTGGTTCGCGTTCTCTGATCGCTCGGGCGCGCCGCACGAATACAACAGCACGACCTATCTCGCGGTGGACATCGAGCGCATTGCGATGCTTGCGGCGCACACGTCGGATCCGGAGATCGCGCTCAAGGCGCGGATCGCCGAAGAGCGGCTGTGGTTGCATCTCGCGGCGCACTATCATCCGCGGTTGGCGGAGCTCGCCGGCCCGCACTCACGCTCCTACTTCGACGGCTGGTCGGGCGCGAGCGGCTATCTCAAGCTGATCCTGTGGAAGCTGCTGGGCGATGACACATTGCGCCGCACGCCGCCGTGGGTTATGCATTCGCGCGAAGAAGCACAGATCGGCGTCGCGCGCGGCATGTCGCGTTGCCCCGACTACATCATCGAGCTGCTGCGCGAGCGCGCGATGCCGTTCGAGTCGCGGGAGACGGTCGACATCGATCGCGGCGTCGATATCACGACGTTCATGACGGAGAAGTACGCGCTCGGCACGGCGTCGCGCGCCTACACCGTCGGCGAGCCGCCGGAACCATGGCCGTCGTTCAACTCCGTGCACCTCTACTTCGCGACGAGCGAAGCGCCGGGCTTCGGCGCACTCTTCGCCCGCTACGTGATCGACGATCGCGATCGCGACAGCCACGTTGAGCTGCACGACGCCGGCACATTCGTCGCCATGCAGCACGGGCAGCGCGCGATCGTCGCCTATGGCCTCATGCAGCAGCTGCGACCGGCGAGGAGCTACAAGCTCTCGGTGCGCATGCTCGGCATCACGCCGGCGACGCAAGTATTAGTTGGCGAGCAGCAGGTGGACGATGGAGACGTCGTCGCCGTCGGGCCCGGCGACGCCGTCGTGATCGCCGGTAGCGACGTCTACGTCGGCATCATTCCACTCGAGCCGTCGGACATGGGCAGCGATGCGCCGATCGAGCTGCGACGCGACGGGCATGCGCTCGTGCTCGACATCTACAACTATCAGGGGCCGCCGAAGCAGTTCTGGGAGCATCGGTCGCAGTCCGGCCCATTCTTCGCGGGCAACGTCCGCAACGCATTCATCCTGGAAGTCGTTGAGCGCGGCGGCTATGCGAACGCCGAAGCCTTTCGCGCGAATCTCGAAGCGGCGGTGATCGCCGACAACGTCGATGCGCAGCTCGAGCGCGAGATCACGTACGCATCCGGTGGTTCGACGCTGTCGCTGCGATACAGCCTGCGTGACATGCGCCCGATCGCGCGCAAGGTCGACGGCGTACCGTACGCGTCGCCGATGGTCGAGGCGCGCTCGCATCGCGACACCGGCAACTGGACGATCACGCGCGACGCGATCGTCGATGTCGGTCAGGTGAGGGTGATCGGCGGCAGCGGCGCAAAGCTGCTCGTCGCGCCCGAGTACGGATTCCCGACGATCTTCAGCAGCTTCGACAATGATCCGGCGCCGGTGAGTCTGCTCACTCACGGCCTCGTGTTCGACTGCGATGCCTTCGGCTTTGGCCGCATCGAGTACGACCCGCTGGCGAAGCGCGTCGTTGTTGACGTCGCCGGCGAGATCGGCGCGATTCGGATCGCTGGCGCATTCGCGCTGCGGCTGATCATCAACGGCGCCGACGTGACGGAGATGATGACGCCGGCGGCGGCCGACGGCGTGCGCGAGTTCATCGGCATCGGCTGACGCGCGAGGCGACAACGCGAGAGACCTCCCGCCGGAGGTCTCTCGCGCGTTTTTTGCTGCGGACGGGCTGGCGTTAGATGCAAATGTCCGTCGTCGGTGCGAAGGTCGCCGCGTTGCCGGCGTCGTCGGTGGCGTGGAAGACGATATCGCTGGCGTAGAAGATGACGCCGCCGATCGTCGTGCTGAACGACGTGCCGTGGACGTGCAGCGTCTCGTTCGGAATACCGAGGAACGTGTAGGTCACCCAAAGCTCGGCAGATTCGCTCGTGTGAAACTCGACGTAGGTGCCACCGGGGCAGTTGGCCACGTAGGTGGAGCTGAACGATGGCGGCGTTACGTCGATGATCAGGCACGGCACGCAGACGTGAATCACCGGGTCGAGGCAGACGACGCAGACGCCGGCCGTGGCGGTGGCGATGGGTGTGCTCGTCGCGGTGCTCGTCGGCGGCACGGAGGTGCTCGTCGGGGCGACGGGCGTGTTCGTCGGCGGGATTGGCGTGCTTGTCGACGCGGCCGCCACGCTCGTGTTCGTGGCGGCGGGCGCGGCGGCGGTGTTCGTCGAGACGGGCGCCGACGGGTCGCCGGCGTTGCTCACGGATCCTTCGGCGGAAGCACTGCCGCCTGTCGCGTATCCACCAATTTGCGTCGGAGTCGCTGCAGGCGTGGTGTTCGCGCCATGTGTGTGCGGCGCGCGCGTCGGCTGCGCCGCGCCGGCGACGTACTGCGTCGCGTCGGCCGAGACGGTGGCCGTCGAGGTTGCGCCGGCTGACGCGCCAGCGGAACTGCCGCCGCGGCCGCCGATAACGAATCCGAGGCCGATCGCGCCGGCGAGGCCGAGGGCCACGAGGCCGGTGAGCGCGAGGGCCGTCTTGCGGTTGCGCTTCGGCTCCGGCTGCTGGTCGAAGAGGTTGATGCCGCTGTCGTTCGAGTTCACGTTGGTCCTCCTGTTTGCTGCTTGATGTCGCTTACAGGAGTTAGACCGGCAGCGGCCGAATTTCTTACAACGGGAGGAACGCGTACTCGTCCACGTGGTCTGTGGCGAAGCTGATCAGGGCGTATATCGCGGTATGAACGGCGCGGTGACCGGAGGTGGAGAGACGCTGGTGCGAAGACGTTGTTCGGCTGAGGCGACTGCCGACTACTTCCCGGCGGCGACGAACGTCCGGTAGTACGACACCCTCTTGAAGCCGATGCGCTCGTAGGTCGGGAGGCCCATCGGGCTCGCCTGGAGTGCTATGCGCGAGCACCCGAGCGCCGCCGCTTCACCCATCGCGTGCCGGGTGATCGCCTCGCCGCATCCCCGTCCGCGCGCGCCCTCGACGGTTCCGACGTAGTACAAGCCGGCAGTCTCGCCGTCCACAATCATCTGCGTCGTCGTGACCGCCTCGCCGTTCAGGTATCCGACGTAGGCGTGCCAGCTCCCAACATCGAGCAGGCTTCGTCGAAGAACCTGCACCAGGTCGTCGCGCCACCACTCGAATGCCGACGCGACCACGTCGATGTGATGCGCGAGCGTCAGCTCATCGACTACAGGACGGATCTCGATGTTGGATTGAGCGGCGGGTTTCGAGATCGTCGCGCTGAGGCAGGGGATGCCGTCTTTGCGAACGAGCCCGCCGGCGATAAACGGCTGGTCGGGAACCGGCTCGACATCGTCGCGAATGCGCAGGCGAAAGCGTCCGCCGACCTCCCGGAAGTATTCGGACGTCCATGTCATTATCGCCGCAACGTCGGCCGGCCGGCGAGAGACGATGACCTGGTTGAAGGCTCGCAGAGGGACGGCGCAGCGGACGAACGTGCAGCCATCACGTTGATCGAGTTGTCCTTCGTCGGCCGCGGCCGCCCAGATGCCGAGCGCCTTGAGGAGATTGTGTTCCGCGGCGTCGGCGCTGTCGAGGGGCATGTTCGATGGTATCGCGAGTCGCGACTTGGCGACACGTCCTGAGTTCAACATCGTGTCCGCAGGCGCGGCTTCATCCAGCGCCGCCGCGTCGCTACCCTGAGGCGTGAACTTGAAGGACTACATCCGCGACGTGCCCGACTTCCCTCAGCCCGGCATCCTCTTCCGCGACATCACGCCGTTGCTGCGCGATCCCGCCGCCCGCGGCTTCGCCATCAAGCAGATGTGTGATTATGTGAAGTCACGATCGGTGACTGCGATCGTGGGCATCGAGTCCCGGGGGTTCCTCTTCGGTGTGCCGATCGCCGACCGGCTGGAATTGCCGTTTGTGCCGGTGCGGAAGCCAGGGAAGCTGCCCGCCGCGCACATGTCGATCGAGTACTCGCTCGAATACGGGACCGGCAGCCTCGACATCCACGCCGACGCCCTGGTGCCGGGCGACCGCGCCGTCATCGTCGACGACCTGCTCGCGACGGGCGGCACTGCGCTGGCGACGTGCAAGCTGGTCGAGATGCTGGGGGCGACGGTCGACTCGCTGCTGTTCCTGGTCGACCTACAGTCCCTCGGCGGCCGCGAGAAGTTGCCGCACTACGAGATCAAGTCGTTCATCACGTACGCGTAGATCGACGATGCGTGCCCGCACATGAATCAAAGTGGGTGCGCTAGCAGGAACTGTCGGCGATGTTGTCGGTTCTCTGCGTCAAGTCCATGTTGGGACCGATGTCTACCAAAGCACAGTACGTATTTCTCGCGATCACACCGCGCAACGTGGACGATGAGGCATCGAGGCCGATAAGGCCCAGATCGTTGTCCGTCATGTCGTTGTTCGTACCGACGAAGCGCAGGTCGAAGAATTCACCTCCCGCCTGGTGGTTGAACTTTAGCCTGTTGTTCTGCAAGAACACGCCTGAGCCCGTCTGGATGCCGTCATTACCGTTTCTCGTCACCTGGCAGTCGCGAACAACGGCATTGCCAGCCAGAATGCCCGTAGCCTTGTTATTCTCAACCAGGCAATCGTCGAGGGTCGAGTCGCCGATGATGATGATGCCGTAACTTCCATCCGCAGAGCCCTGACCGTTTCCGATCGCCCGTACTCCAGAGATCCGCGAGACCGTCGCCATCTGCGCATCAATCCCGTTGAACCAGCCCCGAACCGTCCCGTTCTCGATCGTGATGGCCGTACGCGCACCGCTGACGGTTACGCCGCTTCCTGTGCTCGCGACGCCGTGCAGCGTGAAGCCGTTGAGGTCCACCGTCACGTCGCTTTGTGCGATCGTGATGCCACTCTGGTTAGCAACGCCCGTCAGGTCGCGCGTCACGTAGTAGCGACCGGGCTGCGTGATCGTGAACGGGATCGACGAGATCGGCGTGCCCGCCTCGCGCACTCCGTCCGTCGACGACGGCGCACCCGACGGATCGAGTGGCCCGCCACGCACTGCCGTCGCCAGCATCGCGACAAGCGCCACGCCGACGGCGAGGATCAGTACGAGCAGAATCGTGTTGGCGCGACTTGAGATGTGCATGATTCGCCCTTCCGTGTTAGGGAGAGTCTATTCGATCCGGCCTGGATCAGATCGCTGTCCCGTCAAGTTCGCGTGAATCGGTTCGTCATCGTTCGCGCCGCGGGGCATGAGGCTAAGGCCGGCATCGTGCTGTGCCCGCCAGCGACCGAGCGACGAGATGCATCCTTCGTCGCTCACGCATAGGCGACTGGTTAGCGCTGCAACTGCCAGATCAGGAGATACGGCAGATCGAGGTACGCCTCTCGCGTGGCGTCGGGATATGCCCGATAAGGCGGGTAGCTCGGCAGCATCGCTTCGGTCACCGGAGGTTCGACGCAGGCGGTCACGACGAGGCCCGTCGTGAGAAACGCCTGGATGTACTCGCTCACTTGGTGCGTGTGGTTCAGCACGAACGGTACGCCCGGGCCGCCGTCCTCCGTCGGGAACGCCGCAACGCTGCTCGTCATCGCCATGAACGGATGTATATCCGAGAGGATCACGCGTCCGCCGGGGCGCAGCACCCGCGCGAACTCGCGCATCACCGGCTCCAGCAGTTCAACGTGCGTAAGCGCCAGCGTGCACGTGATCAGATCGACAGTCGCGTCGTCCATCGGAAGCGCTTCGAGTTGCCCGATGCGAAAGTCGCCGCCCGGCACCTTCGCGCGCGCGATGGCGAGCATCGCCTCGGTTGCGTCCACGCCGATCACGGTGTGGCCCAACGAAGCGAGATGCGCGGCATGGCGACCGGTGCCGCAAGCGGCGTCGAGCGCGACGCCGACGGGGAGTTCCGTAAGCCACGCATGGACGATAGGCTCTTCTCGCTCGATCGCGGGGTTGGGCCCGTCGTAGCGCGGCGCCCATCGCGTGTAGCCGGACTCGACGTCGTACTCGTTGACAGGCATTTCCAGCGACTGCGGAAACTCGTCGAAGCGATCGATGATCCGGCGCACATCGTTCATCCGCTTCCGGGCCTTCGCCGTGTCCGTGATCACGTTGCGGATCATGGCGAAGCCCTGGATGGCGATGAAGTACTCGCCGGCGCGGAGGATCTCCGTCTCGTCAGGCATGCGCCTAGGTTAGGATGGCCACGCACCGAATACAAGCGGGGCACGCAGAGCGGCTACGCGCCAGTTCGCGAAAGAGTGGTTCGTCCCTAGCTGCGGCGTCCGATACTATCGGCGAAGGCGCATCCAAACCCACATTCCAATTCAAAGAACCCGGGATCATGCCAACACTCACACCCTCACGCTCGACCGAACAACGCCGCCTGATGGTGGTGTCGCACACGCACTGGGACCGCGAGTGGTACCTCGCCTACCAGTCGTTCCGCGTGCGGCTCGTCGGGCTCTTCGACCAACTGATCGAGCTGTTCGACAGCGACCCCGAGTACAAGCACTTCATGCTCGACGGCCACACGATCCCGCTCGAGGACTACCTCGAGATCCGGCCCGATCGCTTTGACGACGTCGAACGGCTGGTGCGCTCGGGCAAGCTGCTGATCGGGCCTTGGTACATCATCCCTGACGAGGCGCTGCCGGGCGGCGAGGCGATCGTCCGGAACTTCCTGCGAGGCCATCGCGTCGCCAAGCTGTTCGGGCCGGTCATGAAGGTGGGCTACATCCCGGACCCGTTCGGGCAGATCGCCCACATGCCGGCGATCCTGCGCGGCTTTGGCATCGAGAACGCGACCATGTGGCGCGGCACCGACGACTCGCTGAAGACGACGGAGTTCTTCTGGCGCTCGCCCGATGGCAGCGAGGTGCTGACGATTCACAAGCCGCACGGCTACGGCAACGCCGGCACACTACCGCGCAACACACGGGCCCTCATGTCACGCATCCAGGACGCGCGCGACGCGCTCGAATCGCTGGCAACGACGCCGTACTTGCTGCTGATGAACGGCAGCGATCACCTGCCGCCGCAACCCGAGTTGTCGTCGATGCTCCGAACTGCATCGCGCGAACTGCTCGACGCGACGATCGAGCACTCGTCGCTGCCGGAGATCTTCGAGCGCATCCGTGAGTACATGGGTGATCGCGCGGCGGAGTGGCCGCGACACGAGGGCGAGTTCCGAAGCGGCATGCGCGCGCACCTGCTGCCGGGCGTGCTTTCGGCCCGCATGTGGATCAAGCAGTCGAACCAGGCGTGCGAGGACCTGCTCGCGCACTGGGCGGAGCCGTTCTCGACGTGGGCGGACATGCTGAAGAAGCAGGTGGGGCCGGAGTGGAAGGAACCGCTGCCGCCGACGACCGCGCACATGCCGTTCCCGACGTCGGAGGAATCGATCGCCGCGCTGATCGACCGCGCCTGGCGGCACCTGCTCGAGAATCAGCCGCACGACTCGATCTGCGGCTGCTCGGTCGACGCGGTGCACGAAGAGATGCGCCAGCGCTACGACTGGGTGCGCGAGATCGGCGAGGAGATGATCCGGCAATCGCTGCGGACGATCGGCGCGCTCGGTCCGCACGACGCGATGGGCACGATTGCCGTCTTCAACCCGACGCCGCAACCGGCGACGGGCTTCGTCACGGCGACGGTGCCGTGGCACGACGAGCGCCCCGTCGTCGCGCTGATCGCGCCGGACGGCGAGCGCGTCGACACCGCGCAGATCGGCGAGACGCAGCAGTTCGCGATCCCGGATGGCGCGCCGGTTGGCTACGACAGCGCGCGCGCGGAGATCGGCTTCGTCGCAACGGATGTGCCGGGCTACGGGTACGCGATCTACCGTCTCGTGACGGAGGAGGGTGCCGCGAAGCGCGCCCTCGCGAGCGATGCCAACGCGATCGAGAATGAATTGTTCGCCGTCGAAGCCGATCGCGTGGGCGGCACGATCCTCGTAACAGACAAGCGCGACGGCACGGTGTTGCGCGGCCTCAACCGCTTCGTCGATGGCGGCGACAAGGGCGACGAATACAACTACTGCGTACCTGAGACCGAGGCGCTGGTCGATCGACCGTC
>JBBQVO010000079.1:0-14411 GCA_038211505.1 Dehalococcoidia bacterium
CGATCGGCATCGTGCAGCAGGACGTCTTCTTGTTCAGCGCCACCGTCCGCGAGAACATCGCGTACGGCGCCGTGGACGCGACAGACGATCAAGTGGTCGCGGCGGCGAAGGCGGCCCACATCCACGACTTCATCGAAACGCTGCCGGACGGCTACAACACCTGGGTCGGCGAGCGCGGCATCACGCTCTCTGGCGGCCAGAAGCAACGCATCTCGATCGCCCGCACACTGCTACTCGACCCGAAGATCCTCGTCTTCGACGACTCGACGTCGAGCGTCGATACGGAGACGGAGTACCTGATCCAGCAAGCGCTGGCGGAGCTGATGAAGGGCCGCACGACGTTCGTCATCGCGCAGCGCCTCCGCACCGTGAAATCGGCCGACCAGATTCTCGTGCTCGCCGGCGGCAAGATCGTCGAGCACGGCCGGCACGAAGATCTGATCAAGGAAGACGGGCTCTATCAGCAGATCTACGATCTGGAGCTGCGCGATCAGGAAGAAGCCTACGACCGCGAGAAGGAACGCCTGTCGCACGTCGGCGAGCCCGAACGCGAAGGCATCGCCGTCGCTGGTGGTGGCAGCTAGTCGCGCAATGCGGCAGGCAATCAGACATCGTAGGGGCGCTGCTCGCCGCGCCCTCGCAGGACGCGAGCGATGGAACACAACCCGCACGAGTTTCGTGCGTTCCCCTCTCCACTGGTTGGAGAGGGGTGGCCCGAAGGGTCGGGGTGAGGACTAAGCAATGTTTTTCGGAGGAGCCGGCTCAGTCGGCGGTTGGAGCGGTGGCGGTGGTGGTGGCGGCCAGTGGGGCGGCGGCAACAACAACAACCTGCGCCCCAACTCGCTGAAGCGCAGCACTGACGGCTGGGATGACGACGAGCTCGGCTCCGTCTACAACCACCGCGTCGTCGTGCGCCTCTCGAAGTTCGTCGCGCCGTACCGCTTCCGGTTGTTTATGGCGCTGATCGGGACGTTGGGCTACGCCGCGTCGACGCGCGTGGCTCCGATCGCGATCGCGGGCCTGATCCGCTCGGCGATCAACAAGGATGCCAGCGCGCTCAATCATTGGGGCATCGCCTATCTCGTCCTGGCGGGGCTTGCCGCGGCGTTTTTCTTTCTGCAGCTCACGACGACCGGCTGGATCGGGCACCGCTTGCTGCTCGGTCTTCGGCGCGACATGTTCGCCCACTTGCAGAAGCTGTCGTTGAACTTCTACGACAACAACGAAGTCGGGCGCGTGATGTCGCGCGTCACCAGCGACGTGACATCGCTGCAAGACCTGATGACGAGCGGGTTCCTGACGATCGTCGGCGACATCGCCGGTATCTTCATCTCCGTCGGCATCCTGATGTACTTCGATGTGCGTCTGACGCTAGTCACGCTGACAGTCGTGCCGCTGCTGGTCGGGACGATGTGGGTCTGGCAGAGCTACTCGCGACAGGCGTTCATCGGCGTCCGCCAGGCGATCGCCATCGTCAACGCGAACTTACAGGAGAACGTCTCCGGTGTGCGCGTCATCCAGAGCCTCTCACGCGAGGACGAGAACGCGAAGCGCTTTGACGACATCAACCAGCACAATCTGCGCGCGAACGTCTATGCCGGCCGACTCACCGCCGTCGTCACGCCGGCCGTCGAAGTAATCGTCGCTCTGGGAATGTCGCTTGTGATCGCCTACGGCGGCTATCGCGTGCTGCACGGCCAATTCCAGGTGTCGGCGCTGATCGGATTCACGTTCGCTCTGAACCAACTGTTCGATCCGGTGCGCGATCTCGTCCTGCAATACACCCAGTTGCAGCGCGCCATGGCGGGCGGCGAGCGCGTGCTCGAGGTGCTCGATACGAAGCCGGAGTTCGAGGACGCGCCGGACGCGATCGAGATCGATCACATCGACGGACGCGTCGACTTCAATCACATGTCGTTCCGCTACGTCGAAGACGTCGCGATCCTTACCGAAATCGATCTGCACGTGAAGCCGGGCGAGACGATCGCGCTCGTCGGCCAGACGGGCGCGGGGAAGACGACGCTGACGGCGCTGATCTCGCGCTTCTACGACGTCACCGAGGGTTCGATCGAGATCGACGGCCACGACGTGCGCAAGATCACGCACGCCAGCCTGTCGAAGCACATGGGGCTCGTCCTGCAGGAGCCGTTCCTCTTCTCAGGCACCGTCATCGACAACATTCGTTACGGCCGCCCGGACGCATCGCAGGAAGATGTCGAAGAGGCGGCGCGATTGGTCGGCGCCTACGACTTCATCATGCACCTTGATGAAGGGTTCGAGACGTTCCTCAACGAGCGCGGCGGGAACTTGTCCGTCGGACAGCGGCAGTTGATCAGCTTCGCTCGCGCGATCATCGCACGGCCGAGCATCCTCATCCTCGATGAGGCGACGGCGAACGTCGACACGCAGACGGAAGTGATCATCCAGCGCGCCTTGAAGACGCTGCTCGAAGGCCGCACGTCGTTCGTCATCGCCCACCGGCTCTCGACGATCCGCAACGCCGACCGAATCATCGTGCTGGAGCACGGCCGCATCCTCGAGCAGGGCAAGCACGACGACTTGCTTGCCCTCGGCGGCCGCTACGCCAGCCTCTACCGAATGACGTACGAGCAGCACTCCCTCAGCAGCAACGGTAGTGCCGCTGCGAACGGCAACGGCAACGGGCAGGCGCCGGACCTTCGCCCCGCCGCGAGCCCCGCGGGATAATACGGGGATTCGGGTGCGTTGATCCGCGCGGGCTGGAAAGCCCACGCTACATGGGCTGCGATATCGACCTGCGCCTGCATCGAATACGTCGCTCCAACGCGGGCACGCGTACTCTGTAGCGCGGGCTTTCCAGCCCGCGCGGGTTCCTGCATCATGACGCGGGACGAGCGCCTCCCAGAACTGGAGTGAGTCATGTTTCGTCTCGACAACAAGATTGCCGCAGTCACCGGCGCCGGATCCGGTATCGGACAGGCGATCGCACGGACGTTCGCCGCGCAGGGCGCGCGCGTGTTCGCGCTCGATCTTGACGACGCCGCAGCGTCAGCGACCGCTGAGAGCATCCGCGACGCCGGCGGTAAGGCCGACGCGATCGCCTGCGATGTCTCGAACACACAGTCGGTGGCGTCGGCGGTCGAGCGTGTCGCGAGCGAGGCGGGACGCATCGATATTCTCGTAAACAACGCCGGCATCGCGCACATCGGCACCGTGGAATCGACGAGGAGGCCGATCTCGAGCGCGTCTTCGCGGTGAACGTGAAAGGCGTGCATCTCTGCTCGCAGGCGGTCGTGCCGCGGATGGTGGCTCAGGGCGGCGGCGTGATCCTCAATCTGGCGTCGATCGCGTCGCTGATCGGGCTGACGGATCGCTTCGCCTACTCGATGAGCAAAGGCGCCGTACTGACGATGACGCGATCGATCGCCGTCGACTACATCAAGCAAGGCATCCGCTGCAACTGCGTTTGTCCGGCGCGTGTGCACACGCCGTTCGTCGACGGCTATCTGCGCGACACGTACCCCGGCCGCGAGCAAGAGATGTTTCAGCAGCTCTCCGAGTACCAGCCGATCGGCCGCATGGCGGAGTCGGAGGAGGTCGCCGCGCTGGCGCTCTATCTGTGCTCCGACGAGGCATCCTTCATCACGGGCCAGGCATTCCCGATCGACGGCGGCGTCCTCGTCTTCTAGTCGCCGGAGGTGAAAGAGCAACACTGTAGCGCGGGCTTTTCAGCCCGCGCGGAGCGGGAGAGGATCATCGAGCGACAGCGTGCAGTCAACCTGCGCATCATCGCGCACAGGCGAACAACATGAAGCGCTACGCACAGACGATCGACCTCAAAGACGGTGCCGACAACATCGAGCGCTACGTTGCACATCATCGCGCCGTCTGGCCGGAGGTCGAGCGCGGACTGCGGGCGATCGGGATCCAGCGGATGCTGATCTGGCGTCTCGGCAGGCGGCTCTTCATGCTGATGGAGACGATCGACGACTTCGATCCGGAGCGCGATTTCGCGCGCTATACGGCGAGCGATCCGCGCATCGCCGAGTGGCAGGCGCTGATGGAGTCGCTGCAGCAGCCGGTCGCCGGCGCGCGGCCGGGCGAGTGGTGGGCGGCGATGGAGCTGGTGTACGCGCTGGAATAGCGCATCACGCCCAGGCGCTGCCGCCGGGGAACTCGAACGCATCGAGCGACGCCGGATGCATTTCGATACTAAAGCCTGGACGCATCGGCGGCATGTAGCGGCCGTTTCGAACCGTCACCGGCTCGAGAAAGTGCTCGTGCAGGTGATCGGCGAACTCGAGCGCGCGGTGATCGAGGCTGCCGCTGACGCAGATGTAGTCGATCAGCGAGACGTGCTGGCCGTATTCGCAGAGTCCGATGCCGCCGGCGTGCGGGCACACGGGCACGCCGAACTTCGCTGCCAGCAGCAGCACGGCCATCGCCTCGTTGAGGCCGCCGAGACGGCAGTTGTCGAACTGGCAGAAGTCGATCGCGCCCGCCTGCATCAGCTGCTTGAAGATCACGCGGTTCGCCGCATGCTCGCCGGTCGCGACGCCGACGGGCGCGACCGCGCGGCGGATCATCGCGTGGCCGAGGATGTCGTCGGGGCTCGTCGGCTCTTCGATCCAAAGCAGGTTGAAGCGCGCGATCGCGTTCACCTGCTCGATCGCCTCGCCGACGTCCCACGCCTGGTTGGCGTCGGCCATCAACCAGGCGTCGGCGCCGATCTCTTCGCGGACCAGCGCGCATCGCCGCACATTCTCGTCGCGATCGCGGCCGACTTTGATCTTGAAGCGCGTCCAGCCGGCGGCCAGCGCCTCGCGGCATAGCGCGCGCACCCTCTCGTCCGAGTAACCCATCCAGCCGGCGGACGTGATGTACGCGGGATAGCCGTCGCGCAGCATCTCTGCTTCGCGCTCGCCGCGGGACGGATGCTGGGCGCGCAGGATCGTCAGCGCTTCGTCGCGCGTCAGGGCGTCGGAGAGATAGCGAAAGTCGACGCAGGCGACGAATTGCTCCGGCGTCATATCGGCGACAAGCTTCCAAACCGGCTTGCGTTCGGTCTTCGCCCAGAGATCCCAGACGTCGTTGACGATCGCCGCTGTCGCGAGATGGATCGCGCCCTTCTCGGGGCCGATCCAGCGCAACTGGCTCTCGCCGGTGAGCTCTCGCCAGAACGACGCCATGTCGGATGTGATCGATTCCAGAGTACGCCCGAAAACGATCGGCGCCAGGGCGCGGACGGCGGCGCAGACGACTTCGTTGCCGCGCCCGATCGTGAACGTGAGGCCGTGACCTTCAACTCCGGACGCAGCGTCGGTGCTGAGCACGACGTACGCGGCGGAGTAGTCGGGGATCGATGTGCATCGCGTCGGAGCCCGCCTGCGAGCGCGACGTCGGGGTGCGGATGTCGCGCACCGCGACGTCGGTGATGGTGATCGTCATGTTGCTCCTCACGTCGAGGTTACCGTCGCGAGCCGCCACGCTCCCGGCGGTACGTCTGAGCCATCCGCGTGCCGCAGGTCGTCATCTGGCCAAAATGCCTGAAGCGCTAACCCTTGTGTGATCCGAGACGGTCGACGCTGTCCGCGCGCGACGTTAACAGCACGCCGCCATCGACTGGGAGGACGACGCCCGTGATGTAGCGCGCTTCGTCCGACACGAGGAAGAGCGACGCGTAGCCGATGTCCCAGCCGCTGCCTTCGACGCCCATCGGCGATGCTCTTCGGCGCGCGTCACGAACCTCATCCGGCATGCCGGCGGCGTACACCATCGGCGTGTACACGGGGCCGGGCTCGATGCAGTTGACGCGGATGCCGTCGCGCGCGTGATCGGCGGCGAGCCCACGTGTGAACGCCTCGACGGCGCCTTTCGACGTCGCGTAGGCGAGCAGCCCGCGCGGCAGTCTCGCGGCGATCGACGAGATGTTGACGATCGCACCGCTGCCGCCGCCGCTCGCGATCATCGCCGGGATCGCGTGGCGGGCAGCGAGCATCATCGCCGTCACGTTGATGCGCATGAGGCGCTCCCACGCCTCGACATCCAGATTGATGACGGTGCCGGTCGTGCCGATGCCGACGTTGTTCTGCAGAATGTCGAGCTTGCCCCAGCGCGACACGGCGTCGCCGACCATCGCGCGGCAGTCGTCTTCTTTCGTCACATCGGCAGCGAAGACGGCGCACTCGCCGCCTTCCTTCTCGATCATCGCCGCCGTCGCATCCGCGAACTCGCGCTGGCGATCGACGAGCAGCACGCGCGCACCCTCGCGCGCGAACAAGACCGCCGCCGCGCGGCCGTTGCCGATGCCATCGCCGCGCGATCCGGCGCCTGTGACGATCGCGACTTTTCCTTCGAGCCTGCCCGCCACGCGATCCTCCTCGCCGATACCGAGGACAATGTAGTCGGGTGCGCGTCAGACCGCGAGCGTCTCAGACCGCGAGCGGCGCCTCAGCCGGATCCGCTGCCTCAGGTCGCGGCGTGATCGAGCGGCCATCTTCGACGGCGATGGGCACGCCGTCGCGGAACATGACGGCGTTCGTGTGAACGGATGGCACGCGCGCGCCGGGCGTGATGATGCCGGCGAGGTTGAGGGGGTCGGCGCCGTTGATGCGGATCGTCTCACCGCTGCGGTCCTCGCGCCGCATGCGACGTAGGCCGTCGACGGCATCGGGCATGGCGTACTGCTCGCCGATGAAGCCGGCAACGAAACGGCCGCCGCGGACGATGCCGCGCGCCTCCTGCCGTCGGAGCGCGCGCAACACGTCGCGCCACGGCACGTTGAAGGATTCGCGGTCGAGCAGGTCACGAAAGACGACGCCGTAGCGTTCCAAGAGCTGCATCGCGACGCGCTCCGCCAGGTCGTCGGCGGGCGTCGCTTCCGTCTGATAGCGATGGACGATCGACCAGCGCCCCTGCGGCGATGTGGATCGCGGCAGGCGAGCCGACGCCGATCGCGCGTGGCGGCGGGCGGCGCGGGCGCGCGCTGATCCGGACGGCGTCATGATCTGCCGCAGCGACTGGAAGCCGTCGCCGGTGACGAGGCCGCGCGCGACGAGATCCCACAGCGCTTCTTCGAGTTGGGCCGGCAGCTGGCGGCTGGCGGCGGCGAGGTCGTCGAAGAAGAGCGCGCCGTGCTCACGCAGTGCATCGAGCGTCGCGGCCGCTGCGCCCGTCGTCGGGTCCTGCGGCAGTTCGGCGCCGCGCACACTTTCAAGCAGCGAGCCTAGATCGCGCCGTAGGACGAGGGCGATCGGCGTCGCCCGTTGCGGCGACGCGCCGCGCGCAGATAGGCCGTTGGTCTTCTTCAGCGAGAGTCGCGCCCAGGCGACATCGCCCGAGAGGCAGAGCTCGTCGAGCCAGCGCGGGTTGTAGTTGATGACGCGCGACGGCAGTACGTCGCGCTCCCACGCGGCGGCAGCGATCTCGAACCCCTGCAGCTGCGCGATCGCTTCGAGCACGCCGCGCTTGCCCTCGAGCCGCCGCGGGCCGGCGACGTGCTGCCGTGCGATCAGATACCGCATGAAGTCTTGCGCGCTCACCGGCTCGATCTCGCTGCGCAGACGGTCGAGCGTGTAGCGATGGATGCGCGCGAGCAAGCGGCGGTCGCACCACTCTTCGGCACGGAGGCCCGGCGTGAACTGGCCGCGCAGCACCGCGCCTTCACCTTCGAGCCGCGCTAGCGCCGACGTCACTTCGCCCTCGCCGAGCGAGAGCATCGCCGCGAGCGATGTCGCCGTCGCCGGGCCGAGATACTCCATGTGCCCTCGCAGCGCGGCGAAGACGGCGTCTTCACGCGCCGGCCGCGCGCCATCGAGATGCGGCGGGATCACGATGCGCGGCGCGATCTCAGCGTCGGGGTACAGCGACTGGATCATGCGCAGATGTTCGGCGGCGAACCAGAGGTGGCCGGCGGGCGTGCGCACGATCGCCGCGCGGCCGGACCCGACGAGCTCGTCGAAGTGCGGGGTCCCCTCACCCCCCGGCCCCCTCTCCCTCCAGGGGCGAGGGGGAGGTGCGCCGTCGAACGGCGGCGGCGGAGATGCAGTCAGCGAGAGCAGCACGTCGTGGAGCTCGTCGGCGTCGCGCGGAGTCGGGCGGGCTTCGTCGCGGACGCGTTCGATCGCTTCGGCGTCGAGCTGGCCGAGATCGCGCTGATGCTCGGGCAGCGTCCGACGCAGCGTGACGGCGCGCGTGCGGCGCTCCTCCAGCGGCGCATCGTCGAGAAATGCGTATGGCTTGGCGTTGAGGATCTCGTGCGCAAACGGCGACGGCTCCGTCGTATCGCGCGCGTGCAGGCGGATCTCGCCGCGTTCGATGCGCTGCATGACGTCGGTGAGGCGGTCGACGTCCATCGCTTCGTAGAGGCAGTCGCGTACGGTCTGGCGGGTCAGCGGGTGATCGGGGATCGTCAGCGGGCCGGTGAGATTCTCCTGGCAGCCGACCTGCTCCGGGAATACCGCGGCGAGCAGATCATCGGAGCGCATCCGCTGGATCTGCGGCGGCACGTGCTTTCCGCCATTCGATCGCAGTACTTGCAGCGAGCGCGTGGCGTTCCAGCGGAAGCGCGCGCCCCACATGGGCGCGTAGAGGATCGATTGCTCGAGCGACTGCCGCACGTTGTTGGCGCGCACGAACGAGAACGCGTCTTCGAGCGGGAAGCTGTGCTGCGGCCCCATCGAGAGCACGACGGCGTCATCCGTCGCGGCGGCCTGCAGCTCGAAGTCGAAGTTGACGCAGAAGCGCTTGCGCAGTGCCAGCCCGAATCCCCGGTTGACGCGGCCGCCGAACGGGGCGTGCACGACGAGCTGCATGCCGCCGGCGTCGTCGAAGAAGCGCTCGAACACGACGTCGGTGTCCGACGGCACGACGCCGAGCGCTGCCTGCTCGGCGCCGATGTAGTCGATCAGCTGCATCGCGCCGAGCTGATCGAGGGCGCATTCTTGCATGAGCCATTCAGCGATGTTGGGCTTTGAGTCGTGCGGGCCGCGCACCTCACCGCGGCCTTCGGCCACCTTACTCCACGCTGTGGAGAGGGGATCGGGAGCGGCATTGAGGTCGGGATCGGAGAATCGGGCGCCGTGCATGCCGGACACTGAGTCGTGCGGGCCGAGCACCTCACCCCGGCCTTCGGCCACCCCTCTCCACGTCGTGGAGAGGGGATCGGGAGCGGCATTCACATCGGGCTCGGAGATTCGCCCGGTGTGCTCCTTCAGCGGATCCGTCGCTGCATCAGGCGCCGCTGCCTGATCCGGATCCTCAAAAACCTCTGTGCCTCTGTGCCTCTGTGGTGAAATCCGGGCGGCGACGTCTCGGCGCAGGCGGCTGACTTCGGCGGAGAGCTCCCAGGTGCGGCCGGGGGCTTCGCCGAGCCAGAAGGGGACGCTGGGCGGGCGACCCTGGGCGTCTTCGACGCGGAGCACGCCGCGCGCCGACTCTACGCGGCGGATCTGCCACGAGTGCGAGCCGAGCAGGAAGATGTCGCCGGCCATGCTCTCGATCGCCCAGTCTTCGTTGACGGTGCCGATGAACGTCTCATCCGGATCGAGGATGACGCGATAGTCGGCGACCTCCGGGATTGCGCCACCGCAAGTGAGCGCCGTGATGCGCGCGGAGCGGCGGCCGCGCAATGTGCCGTTGATCTGATCTCGGTGCAGGAACGCGCGGCCGCGGCCGACGCGTGGCGACGGGCCTTCGCCGAGCATCTCGATCACGTCGTCGTAGTCGGCGTGCGTGAGCGTCGCGAAGGGCGTCGCGCTGCGGACGAGATCGAAGAGATCGTCCTCGCGCCACTCGCGGCAGGCGCATTCGGCGACGATCTGCTGCGCGAGAATGTCGAGCGGGGCGACTGGCGGCTCGACGCGATCGAGATGGCCGGCGCGCAGCGCGCGGATCAGCGCCGCGCATTCGACGAGCTCGTCGCGCGACGTCGCGAAGAGGCGGCCGCGCGACGTCAGGCCGAGCGCGTGGCCGGAGCGGCCGATGCGCTGGAGGAACGTCGTGATCGCGCGCGGCGAGCCGATCTGGCAGACGAGATCGACGGCGCCGACGTCGATGCCCAGCTCGAGCGACGCCGTCGCGACGATCGCGCGCATCTCGCCGTCCTTCAGCCGCTGTTCGAGCTTGAGGCGGCGGTCCTTCGACAGGCTGCCGTGATGCGCGCCGACGTGCTCGGCGCCGATGCGCTCGCCAAGATTGTGCGCGACGCGTTCGGCCATGCGGCGCGTGTTGACGAACACCAGCGTCGTGCGGTGCTGGTTGATCAGCTCGGCGATGCGATCGTAGATGTCGGCCCACTGTTCGTGCGTCGGGACGGCGCCGAGATCGGATGGCGGCACTTCGACGAGGAGGTCGACATCGCGCCGATGTCCGACGTCGACGATCGTGCAGTCGGGCGTGGAGTCCGAAGCAATATGCGTCGTGCCCACGAGGAAACGCGCGGCTTCTTCGATCGGATGCACCGTGGCCGAGAGGCCGACGCGCACCGGGCGTTGTTCGCACAACGCGTCGAGGCGGGCGAGCGTGAGCATGAGATGGCTGCCGCGCTTGTCGCGCATGAGAGCGTGCAGCTCATCGACGATGACGGTGCGAACGTTCGAGAGCAGCACCCGGCTGCGTTCGGACGTGAGCATCAGGTAGAGCGACTCCGGCGTCGTGATCAGGATGTGCGGGGCATCGCGGATGATCGCGGCGCGGGCGGCCTGCGTCGTGTCGCCGGTGCGGAGCGCGGTCTTGATCCGCGGCGGCTCGATGCCGAGATCGCGGGCGACTTCGCGGATGCCGTCGAGCGGCGCTTCGAGGTTGCGCTGAATGTCGCTGCTCAGCGCCTTCAGGGGCGAGATGTAGACGACGTCGATGCCATCGTGCAGGGAGCCGTCGAGCGAGCGCTTCAACAGCGAATCGATGCTCGAGAGAAACGCGGCGAGCGTCTTACCCGATCCGGTGGGCGCGGCGACGAGCGTATCGCGGCCGGCGGCGATGGCGTCCCAGCCGGCGAGCTGCGCCTCAGTCGCGCCATCGAAGCGGGCGCTGAACCAGCCGCGCACGGCGGGGTGGAAGCGATCGAATGCGTTCATGGTGGTCACATTCTAGCGAACGCATGTGCGGTCGTGCGGGCGGTCGCGCACGTCAGCTGACACGCCGTGTCAGGAGACCCATGCGGCCAGCAAAAGGGCATCAACCGTCGTCGCAGCACTAGCGGAACCGTGCGGCGCGCGCGTCAGCCTTGTGTTCGTTGACGACAAGAATCGCGTGAACCACGCCGGGTATCCAGAAGAGACAGGTCAGGAAGACGTTCATCAGCGCCGTCCCAGGCTTGCCGCACAGCAGCACGGCCAGGGGCGGAAGGACGATGGCGAAGAGGTACAGCATGGGAACCCTTTCGGTAACCGAACGTAGCACGATCTCGCGCGGACGAGCAACGGCGACGGGCGAGGCGAGCAGCGCAGCGACCGTTCGAGATCCTTTCGTGTTCGGCGGAGGTTTGTTCGGCGGTTTTGCTATTCGTGAGTTGGGAGGTTTGTTTGGCAGTTTCGGCTCGAGGGGATTCGGTTTGACATCGGAGAGATACCAAGGGCACCGGCGGTTCCTCGGCTGCGCTCGGAATCGTACATGTTGGGCTGGCACCCAACACACGACGAGAGGATGAAAGTCTGGAGGCAGCCGCGCACCTCACCCCGGCCTTCGGCCACCCCGCTCCACGCTGTAGAGAGGGGATCGTTTCGACGATTCGAAGCCGCTACCCCGAGACTTTCAAGGCAATGACAGCGTTAGCGCCGGGATGACAGCGATCGCGCCCGGAACGGCTGCGTTCGCGCCGGAATGACAGCGTTCGCGCTCCCACGAAAATGAACACTGAGACCGTGCGAAAGTGACAAACCTCGCGGCGCGAGCCGGATTCGTGCGCGATTCCGTTGAGAGCGCTTGACCGACCACGGGCGGCCACACCGGGCCGCCCCTACAGGCTCGTGCTGGCTCCGCGCCATTTTCATGGCTCGGGGTGGCCGGGCACGGCCATGGTTCCTCGGAATGACAGGGTTCGCGCCGGGATGACAGCACCCGCGTTCCAGCAGTGGCGGTTGGTAATGTTTGCCATTCGCCGCTCAGGGAGGTTCGTTTGGCAGTTTTGCCTTTTTGGCGATTGTGAATCCTGTAACATGAGGGTGAACGACGTTCATTCTGCATATCTACGACTATCTACGACAGGTGATACATGGCCCAACGATCCGCCTCTTACGGCGTCGCGAAGCGCGGGAACGCGCCACGTAGCCGCGCCCGCCGCTTCACGAACGTCGGCCAGATGCTGGCGCGCGTCTTCGCTGGCTACAAGATCATCAGCTTCCGCGAGAAGCGGAAGGGCAAGGAGTGGGGCGAGCCGCGACGGCTGAAGCACCACGCCTGGAGCGCCAACAAGTTCTACGACGCGGCGATCCGAAATCAGGGCCTCCTGATCAAGACGGGACAGCTGCTCGGCACACGATCGGACATTTTGCCGGAGCAGTACCTCGACGTGCTGTCGAAGTTGCAAGACGAAGTGCCGCCCGAGTCGTTCGAGAACATCAAGCGGGTGATCGAGACCGAGCTCGGCAAGCCGTTGATGGACATCTTCGCAGAATTCGATCCAAAGCCGGTGGCTTCGGCGTCACTCGCGCAGGTGCATCGCGCCGTGCTGAAGGATGGGCGCGTGTGCGCGGTGAAGGTGCAGTATCCGGGCATCGACCGGATCGTTGATATCGATCTGGACAACATGACGTTCTTCATCGGCATCCTCAACCGCATCGACAAGTCGATGGACTATCGCTTCGTCGCGGAGGAGATGCGGCAGCAGATCCCGCTCGAGCTGGACTTCATCAACGAGGGGCACAACGCCGAGCGCGTCGCGGCCGACTTCGCGAACGTCGACGACATCGTCGTGCCGAACATCTACTGGGACTACACGACGCGCAAAGTGCTGACGATGGAGTTCATCGACGGCGTGAAGATCACGGACGCAGCCGGGCTCGAGCGGATGGGCGTCGACTCGGCGGACGTCGCGAAGATCCTGGTGTTCGCGTTCGCGGAGATGATCGTGCGGAAGGGCTTCTTTCACGCCGACCCGCATCCGGGCAACCTGATGGTGTTGCCTGGGCCGAAGCTGGTGCTGATCGACTTCGGCCAGGCGAAGGATCTCGGGCCGGCGTTTCGCGATGTGCTCGTGCGATTCACGCGGACGATGCTTAGCGGCGACATGGCGGCGATGGGCAAGGCCTTCCGCGATCTCGGCTTCCGCACGAAGAACGACGACGCGCAGGGCTACGAACAGCTCGGCGACGCCTACGTCGGCCGCGTGGCCAAGCAGATGCAGGACACGGGCGCCGGCTGGGCGGAGGGTGAGGTGTTCGAGGAGTCGTACGAGCAGGTGTCGGCGGTGCTCAAGAATAATCAGCTGACGGCGGTGCCGCCGGAGCTGCTGATGGTCGGTCGCGTCTTCGGGCTGCTCAACGGGCTGAGCAAGACGCTGAACGCCAAGACGAACATGCTTTTCGCGTTCTCGCAGCTGGCGGACGAGATCGAAGCGGCGCAGGCCAACGGCAACGGCGCTCACGGCGGCGATGCGATCGCGACGGATCGACGGCGGCTGCTCGAGGCGTAAAGTCCACTCGATCCCCCGAGACTTCAAACACGGGCGTTGGTAACGATGCGTCGCTGCGAGAGCCGCCGTGCTTCCTCTACTCATCGTCGTCGGTGATGTCGCGGTCGAGTTCGCGCCAGCAGCGGTCGACGGTGGCGCGGGCGATGTCCCAGCCGAAGCCACGGCGTTGCAGGTAGGCGCCGAGTTTCGTGCGAAACTCCGGATAGGCGAAACGGGAGAGTGATCGCTTCCGCTTTGAGGCGACGCGATAGGCCGCCTCCGGATCATCGACGGTCGAGGCGGCATCGGTGGCGATCTCGTTCGCGACGCCCAAGGCGCGCAGCTCTTGCACCATCAATCGTTGGCCGCGCGGGCTGAGGCGGTCGCGGGATTCGGTCCACATGCGGGCGAACTCGGCGTCGTCGAGGAGCTTCGCCGTCCGCAGTCGCGCGATCGTCTCGTCGATCAGGGTTGCATCGCATTTGCGCTGCGCGAGGCGACGGCGGATCTCGCGCTCGCTGCGCGGCCTGCGGGTGAGCATCGCCAGCGCCGACGCCAGCGCCTCGCGGCGCGCGACGGCGGCGACGATCGCGCCAATCTCGTCTTCGTCGATCTCACGGCCGGGGCGGAGTTTGTGCTCGCCGAGCGCCGTGCGGGCGATCTCGAAGGCGACGACGCCGTCGATGTAGATGTTCATGCGGCCGCGCCGGTGTGCGCGCTCGATCGCGGTGACGATCATGTTGCGCCTACTGTGGCGGCGGCTGGACGTTTGGGCGGCCGACTTCCGGGAACGTGCATCGGGTGGCGGCCGCGCACCTCACCC
>JBBQVO010000080.1:0-14390 GCA_038211505.1 Dehalococcoidia bacterium
TGCCGTCCTCGCGCTCGCTGATCGTCACGCCCAGCGCCGCCAACTCCGACACGGTGGTGGCGATGCGGTCGGACTCCTTCACCCGCAGTTCCGCGGCACCGGCGATCTCGGTCGTCCCATCGGCGAACGCAGCGGCGACCGCCAGCGCCGGGACCTCGTCGATCAGGCGCGGCACCATATCCCCGTCCACCCGCGTGCCGCGCAGCCGGGCGGACCGCACGACGATGTCGGCGACCGGCTCGCCCGCCACCTGCCGCTCTTCCTCAATGCTCAGGTCGGCGCCCATCGCCCGCAGCGCATCGACGATCCCCGTCCGCGTCGGATTCATCCCGACGCCCGTGAGATGCACCTCCGCGTCCGGATGCACACTCGCGGCTACCATCCAGAATGCCGCCGCCGAAATGTCGTTCGGCACGCGCATCGAGATGGCTTGCAGCGCTGCGCCCGGACGCAGCCTCACAGCCGGGCCTTCTCGCTCGATACGCGCGCCCATCGCCACAAGCATCCGCTCCGTGTGATCGCGCGACGGCTCACGCTCTTCGACGATCGTCTCGCCATCGGCGAAGAGCCCTGCAAGCAAGATCGCCGACTTAATCTGCGCGCTGGCGACCGGCATCGCGTAGCGGATGCCGCGTAGGCCACCACCACGGATCGAAAGCGGCGCCAGGCGGCCGCCGTCGCGTCCGTCGATCTGCGCGCTCATCTGGCGCAGTGGCTCGGCGATGCGCGCCATCGGCCGCGTGCGGAGTGACGCGTCGCCCGTCAGCACCGACGCGAACGGCTGTCCGGCGAGGATGCCGCTCATAAGGCGCATCGTCGTGCCGGAGTTGCCGCAATCGAGCACGTCGTCGGGTTCACGCAACCCGTGCAGGCCGACGCCGTGGATGTGCAGCGCCGGCGTCTCACCGCTCATGTCCAGTTTTGACTCGACGCCGAGACCGCGGAGGACACGTAGCGTCGAAAGGCAGTCTTCTCCCGGGAGGAAGTTGTGGATGACGGCGTCGCCGTCGGCGAGCGCGTTGAGCATGGCGGCGCGATGCGAGATCGACTTGTCGCCGGGCACGACAACCGTGCCGCGCAGCCGCTTCGCCGCGTGCACGACGCGCGCCGTCATCAGCGACGGCCCTTTTCGCGCGACTCCATGTCTTTCATCATGTCTTGCTGCTTCTTCATGAATTGCGAGATCTTCGAGCCGAGCAGGATGTCGCTGAGGCTGACGGTCTCCATCGGCGCGACGACGTCACGCTGCGGCGCGCCGTTGATCATGAAGTTATCGCGCTCGAGCTGCGCGCGCGTGAACGCTTCGACGACCTCCGTACTCTCACCGGAGGCGATCGTCGTGCGAAACCGATAGAGCTCATCCTGAAAGCGATCGATCCAGTGCAGGATGTTGTCGCGGTTGGTGACGATGATGTCGTGCGCCATCTCCGGCGATCCTGAAGCGAGCCGCGTCGTGTCGCGGAAGCCGCTCGATGCCAGCGTCGCCAGCTCCGGCCAGGCGGCGCTGCCGAACACGACCGAGAACAGCGCCGACGACAGCGCCAGCGGCAGATGGCTGATCGCCGCGACGTAGCTATCGTGCTCGGCCGCGTCCATGAACGACGGCACCGCGCCGCACAGCTGCGCGACGGCGACGACGGACTGCACGGCCGCTTCCGTCGCCTGCACCGACGGGACGATCACCCACGTCTTGTCGCGAAACAGATCGGCGTCGGCGGCGTCGATGCCGGACGTCTCCTTGCCGGCCATCGGGTGGCCGCCGACGAAGTTGACGTGCTCCGGCAGCAGCTCGCGCGCCCACTGCGCGACGTTCGCCTTCGTGCTGCCGGCGTCGGTGACGACGGCGCCTTCACGCAGCGCCGGCGCGATCTCCTCGAAGATGCCGCGCATCGCCAGGATCGGCGAGGCGATGATCACCAGCCGCGCATCGCGGACGGCGTCCTCCGGCGTGCGCGCGTCTTCGTCGATGGCGCCGCGCTTCTTCGCTCGCTGCATCGTGTCGCGCGAGCGGGCGACGCCGACGATGTGCAGATCGTGCGTTTCGGAGCGCTTGAGCGCGAGCCCGATCGAGCCGCCGATCAGCCCCAGTCCGATGATTGCGATGCGTTCCATGCGTCCCGTTCTCTTGTCAGCGTCTCTTGACGCTGCTATGCGTCGTCGGCCGCCTGCAGAAGCGCCAGCCGCGCGTCCGGCGCCGGCGCATCCTGCTCCCTAATCATACGCACCGCGTCCGCATTGGCGCCGGTCGCGGCCACCATCGCCGCGCCGATATCGGGATGGTACAGCAGGCGCCAGAACGCCTGCCGCCACACGGCGCCGTGCTCGCTCGCGATTCGCGCCCGTAGCCCCGGCGCGACGACGCCGACCGCCACGTAGACGACGCGCTGCCAGAGCCGCACATCACCCTTGCCGCAGTCGTGGAGCAGCGCCGCGACGAACAACGACGCGTCGTCGCCGTGCGAGGCCGCCCGCACCCGCTGCCAGACGTCGATGCCGTGCTGCTGGTCGCGCAGCATCATCGACTCGAAGACCTCGCGCTGACCGTCGTTCAGCCAGCGATACGCCGCCGCCCGATCGTCGTCCGCCACGAGCGGCCGCAGTGCCCCGACGAACTGCCGTGTGCGATGGGACGCGCGCGTCAGCATCAGCCGATGCCAACCGCGGTCAACATACGTTCGATGAACGGACGCATGATGTTACCCAGAGGGAAGTAGCCTTGCCCGTGGTTGTAGTGGAACTGCGCGTTGATCTGTGACGTGATGATGGGGATGCCGAAGATGAGCAACATGAGCGGACCGACGCCGTACTGGCGGAGCTTCGCGTACTCCTGCGCCAGATGATCCGGCAGGAGCCCTATCGCAACCTTGAACCCGTCGAGAGGTTCCAGCGGGATGAGATTGAAGACGCCGAGAATCACGTTGAGATACACAGCCGCGCTCAAGAACACGCCGAAATATTCGGTCCCACCGTGAAGACCGCCGGTAGCGAACGGGTTGATGAATGGAACGTAGCCGAGCTTGATGGGCAAGGCGAGCAGAAACGCAGCGACGAGATTCGAGAGCGGCCCTGCGGCTGCGATTAACAATGTGGCGAGTTTTGGCGAGACCCGCAATCCAAACGGATTGAACTGCACCGGTTTTCCCCAGCCAAATACGAAGAACAGCATCATGAGCGTCCCGAACGGCTCAAGATGAGCGAGAGGATTTAGCGTGACCCGACCCTGCTGGGCGGGCGTCCGATCACCGAGCGCATTTGCCATGAATGCATGGCAGGACTCGTGGAACGCAACGCCGATGAGGAGAGCAAATACAGTTGCGGCGACCACTGTGAGAAAAAGCCCGTTGTCGACGCCGATCAAGTCGTGTTGATAGATGATCAATGGTGCGTGTCACTGCTCCTGCATCGAGTGTATCACGGGCGGTGTAGGGCGCCGGAAACACGAGGCACCTAGTAGCAGAAGTTGTGCGCTTCCGTCATCATGAACATATGAACGATGCCGCCTACGAAGCCAGAGTGCTGGAACTGCTCGGGGATCCGAAAGAAGTCGACCGTGATTTGCGGGCCTTCCAAGCGGATGCCAGCCTGTTGTCGTCCGAAGGTCAGCAGTTTCTCGCGCGCTACCCGAAGCAGTGGATTGCCATCTATCACGGCGCAGTCGTCGCACATGAAATCACGTTGCTCGTGCTCACTGAGAAGCTGACAGAGCTCGGTGTGCCACGCGGTCGCGCGGTCGTGAGATACATCGATAACGAACCTCGAAAGATGATTCTCGCATGGCTCGGCAGATCTCGCGGCAATGATTGACCTGTTACTATGCGCATCCGTCCGGAGAAGTCGTAATATCCACTCATGCTGACGGGAAGATTCGGCGAGACGACGGGCCGTCCGTACCTGGAAGGTCGCGTCATCGTCCCCCGCTTCGGCATCGACGCTGACGTGTCGTTTCTCGTCGACACGGGTGCGGACACCAGCCTCCTGTCGTCGACTGACGCCTTCGACATGGGCATCGACTACAGTCTCCTCACCGGAGAGACCGAGAGCGTCGGGACGGCGGGCGTAGCGACGAACTTCACCGAACCTGCTTCGCTCGTGTTCATTGATCCGGGCAATTACGTGTATGTCTACCACGTCGATCTCGAAATCGCGTCGCCTAACCCGGACCTGATGTATATCCCTTCGCTACTTGGGCGCGAGGTCATCGACCGATGGCGGATGGTCTACGATAGGCCGAAATCGACGCTCTCGTTCACTGTTCGAAGCGCGGATCTCACGCTGCGGATCTGAGAAGCCGTAGAGCCTCACGAAGTGTTGCGGCGTCGCGCCCGCGAGACTGCGTTTACAGGCGGTTAACAGATCGGTGGTAGTTCGATCACATGCTGCAACTACCTTGCAGATGTGGGCGGACCGCTTGCACGTCTAATTTCAGGCGTTAGGGTGTGACTATCTTTGAGGCAGGGAGTGAGCAAGCGGTCCGCCCGCTTGCTCTTTGCATATACTGACCCCGGCGCGGCCACGGTCGTCGCTTCGCTCGCGCATTGCGAATCTGAGAAAGCTGCAACGCCTATGCCGGGCACCGTCCTCGTTGTCGACGACGAAAAGAACATCGTCCAGCTCGCTCGCCTGTACCTCCAGAACGAGGGCTTCCGCGTGGAGGCGGCGCACGACGGCAAGCAGGCGCTCGAAAAAGCAAAGAGTGTCCGGCCGGATCTGATCGTGCTCGACATCATGATGCCGGAGATGAACGGCCTCGATGTCTGTAAAGAGATTCGCAAGACGAGCAACGTCCCCGTGATCATCCTGACGGCGCGCGGCGACGACATCGACCGCATCGTCGGCCTCGAGATCGGCGCCGACGACTACATGTCGAAGCCGTTCAACCCGCGTGAGCTCGTCGCCCGCGTGAAGGCGGTGCTCCGCCGCAGCCAGGGCGAGCGCGAAGTCCCCGAAGTGATCGAGCTTGACGGCCTGCGCATTGATGCCGCCAGCCGCGAAGTCACCGTCAACGGCCACAACCTGCAGCTTCGCGCCAAAGAGTTCGACCTGCTGACGGCGTTCGCTCAGCACAAGGGCACGGTGCTCGACCGCGAACGGCTGCTGCGCCTCGTCTGGGGAACCGACTATTACGGTGACTCGCGGACGATCGACGTGCACGTCGCCTGGCTCCGCGACAAGCTGAGCGCCTCCTCCGTGAAGATCCAGACGGTGTGGGGAGTCGGATACAAGCTGGTGGTGGAAAGCGATGCTGGGGAGTCTTAGAGCCCGGCTCATCATCTCGTTCGCGCTGGTCGTCGCACTCGCGGTCTTCCTCGCGGGCGCCGGCGCGCTCTTCCTTCTGCGCGATAAGCAGCAAGAGACCGCGCGCGATCGCTACGGCCGCCTCGCCGATCCGCTCGCCGACCGCCTGCAGACGTACCAGGCGACGGGCACCACCCTCGACAAGACGAAAGAACTGCTGAACACGCGCGCCGACGAGCTCGACGCACGCATCCTGCTGCTCGATCAGGACCAGAGCGTCATCTTCGACAGCGAGGACAACAAGCTCAACGGCAAGTTCATCCTCGCGTTCGAGACGAAGCGCGTCGCGCAGCACAGCGCCGGCGGCGTCACGTATCAGTACGTCGACTACAACCAGGCGGGCGAGCAGCTGACCTTGTTCACGGTCGAGCGCGCCGCACCCGATCAGGGCTTCGCCGCGCCCAACTACGAGGCGCTGATCGCCATCCCGCAGAGCCGCCTCACCTCGGCGTGGCTCGATCTTGTGCCGCGTCTCGCGCTCGCCGGCGCGATCGCCCTGTCAGTCTCGTTCGTCGTCTCGTACTTCATCTCGCGCTCCATCTCAGGACCGCTGGCGCGGATCACCGAAGCGTCGAAGCAGATGGCGCAGGGCGACTACGACGTGCACATCCCCATCCGCGGCCAGGACGAAGTCGGACGGCTGTCCGAGGCGTTCAACCAGATGGCGCGCGAGGTCGGCCATTCGCATCAGATGATGAAAGATCTGCTCGCGAACGTTTCGCACGAACTGAAAACTCCGCTCACATCGATCCAGGGCTTCTCGCAGGCGATGGTCGATGGCGTCGTCCAGAGCGACGACGACGTGAAAGAGTACTCGCGCACGATCCACGAAGAGGCGAACCGCATGCGCGCGCTCGTCGACGACCTGCTGCTGCTGTCGCAGCTCGAGACGGGGCAGGTGGAGATGCAGCAGGAGGACGTCGATCTGCGGGCGCTTCTCGAGTACACGCTCGAGCGCTTCCAGTTCGCGATCCGCGACGCCGGCATCGAGTCGGGTTTGCGCGTCGAGCGCATTCCGGACGTCGTCGGCGACCCGCGCCGCCTGGAGCAGGTGTTCTCGAACCTGATCCAGAACGCTGTGCGCCACACCCCGATCGGCGGCATCATCACGGTCACCGCGAGGACGATCTCCGGCGGCCACACCAGCGTCGGCGTGCACAACACCGGCAGCTTCATCCCGAAGGACGATCTGCCGCGCGTCTTCGAGCGATTGTTCCAGGTCGATCGCGCCCGCACCCGCAAGGGCGGCAGCAGCGGCCTCGGACTTTCGATCGTCCGCGAGATCGTCGAGGCCCACGGCGGCACCGTCCGAGCAGTCAGCTCAGAGGAGACGGGCACCGAGTTCGTGATCGTGTTCCCGAATCCAAAGACCGTAGCCGTCCGCCACAGCCGCGCCGCCACCGAACCCAAGCCATCGAAGCCGCGCTCGCGGCCGGCGGCCGCGCCGCGCACGGCGCCGCCGTAGGCGTACCCGTACCCGTTCATCCATGGCGATGGCCGCTTCCCTGCGGCGCTGATTCTCTCTCCCCTAAATCCGTGACATCCGCGAAATCCGTGGTTGCACCCCATCGCGCGTTACACTTCTGGTGACGCATGCGGCAGCGCGAAGGAGCGATGGTGGAACTTCGACGAGTGGTGGTGACCGGCATCGGCGCGATCACGCCGATCGGCAATGACGCCGAGACGTACTGGAGGAGCCTGCTTGCCGGCAAGAGCGGCATCGGCCCGATCACGCACTTCGACCCCTCGAAGCACCCCGTGCGCATCGCCGGCGAGGTCAAGGACTTCGACCCGCTCGACATCATGGAGTTCAAGGCGGCGCGACGCTCGGCGCGCTTCTCACAGCTCGGGCTGAAAGCGGCGAAGGAAGCGCTCGAGTCGGCGAAGATCGAGCTTGACCGGCACACGGCGACCGAGATGGGCGTCGTAATCGGCAGCAGCGGCGGCGTCTTTGAGATCGGAGATCAAGAGCTGATCATCGCCAACCGCGGCGCCAACCGCGTCGACCCGCTGATCATCCCGCGCCTCGGGCCGCATATGTCCGCCGGGCGCGTCGGCCGCGAACTGGGGCTGCGCGGGCCGAACTCATCGATCAACAGCGCCTGCGCCTCCGGCACGGACGCGCTCGGCCACGCCTTCATGATGCTGCGCTCGGGCGCCGCCGACATCCTGCTCGCCGGCGGTGCCGAGGCGATCATCGTGCCGGTCTCCGTCGCGACGATGGGGCTCATGGGCGCGCTCTCGAAGGGCTACAACGACACCCCGCAAGAAGCGTCGCGGCCGTTTGACCTCAATCGCGACGGCTTCGTGCTGGGCGAAGGCGCCGGCGTGCTCGTGCTGGAGTCGCTCGATCACGCGCAGGAACGCGGCGCGAAGATTCTCGCCGAATACATCGGCCACGGCTGGTCATTCGACGCCGCCGACGACGCAGCGCCCGACGCCGAGGGCCAGTCGCTGGCGATGATCCGCGCGATGAAGTCGGCCGCGATCGCGCCGGACGAAGTGTCGTGGTTGAACGCGCACGGCACCGGCACTCCGTACAACGACAAGACGGAGACCGCCGCCATCAAGCTGGCGTTCGGCGATGCGGCGTATCGCGTGCCGGCGAGCAGCATCAAGTCGATGACGGGGCACTCGGCCGCGGCGGCCGGCGGCCTCGAGGCGGTCGCGTCGGTGCTGGCGATCCGCGACAACATGATCCCGCCGACCATCAACCTCAAGACGCCCGACCCCGAGTGCGACCTCGACTACGTCCCCAACACCGCCCGCGCCGCGCAAGTCGATACCGTGCTCAGCAACTCCTTCGGCATGGGCGGCCAAAACGCCACCCTCATCCTCCGCCGCTGGGCGGAATAGCGGCCGGCGGGTCGAGAGGGCCGCCAGTCAGTTCTCCGCGCCGCGCCGGGCGCTCACAACTGCAAGCACGGCTGCGGAGGCGATGGGAATCAGGGCGCACGCCGATATCCATGCAACCATCAGCGCCGCGCTTACAACCGGATTTGTCGTGCCGCACGTCGATCTCTCGCAGCCGACGTATTGCAACGAATAGCCGAAGAAAGCGAACGTCGTCACCATCACCGTCAGCCATCTGGCCGTTGTTACTGCCAGCGCGACCTTGTTGCGACCGGCATGGAGCCATCCCGACCCGGATCCTACGCCGACCAGTGGCAGCGCGATCAGCAGCGATGCCTCGGTCTCGCCATCCGCCGCCAATACGGCAAACGCCAGAGGTATCGAGCCGATCGCAAGCAACTCAAGCGCCACGCCGAGCCAATCGACGCCGCTACCCCGGCCCGCTGCTAACGACGTCACGAATCGCGCCTCACGTGAGTCACCCCGCAGGCGATCTTACAACAGTGGCGATGGTGCTGCGTAGGTGGCGCAACTGACCTTACGCAGCTTCCGGCAGCGGCAACTCTTCGCCGGCGGCGATCGCATAGCGATCGAGCAGCGCGTCGACGAAGGTGTCGACTTCGAAGAGGTCGAGGGTGATGTGCATGTGCTGGTCGGGGAGATCGGGGTCGTAGCACATCTTCACGCGATACTTGCCGAACTGTTTGACTTTCAACAGCTTCTCGTACGGCCACGTCTGCCAGCCACCCGTGCCGTACACCGTCAGCCCGTCGTCGTCGAGCACGACCGACGATCGCTGCCACGCCTTCGCGAGATAGACGGCGATGCCGCAGGCGACGATCCCGCCGACGACGCACCACGTGACGATCGTCCAGCTGTTCGTCACCGGCGCGATCGCCAGCAGAAACGCGAAAACCGGCAGCGCCAGGATCGGCACGAACTTCTGCCAGAAGAAGATCCGAAAGTACTCGGCGTCCTGCGTTTCGCTCTCGTCCATCACGTAGAGTATCGGCGCGCCTGAAGTCTCTCATGATCGCTTGGGGACGTAGGGACGCAGCTTTAGCTCCGTCCGTGCTCGTGGAGCCACTACTCTCGCGTCTTACGCGCATCCGTGGAATCGCCGTGGTCTTTCGGAGCCTTGCTGCGCGCGGCAGGGCCTGCCGGTATCGGACAGCGACGCGCACGACGACGGACGGAGCTAAAGCTGCGTCCCTACGTCCTCGGTTGGACGGTTTGATCGACATCCGACCTCCAACATCAAACATCCACCCCGCTAACCCTTACGGATCGCCGCCGATACCCTTACGCCATGCACGCTGTGATCCTCGCCGGCGGCGCTGGCACGCGGCTGCGGCCGCTGACGTACGCGCGCCGCAAAGAGCTGGTGCCGCTGCTCAACCGGCCGCTGCTCGAATACCGCCTGATCAACCTGCGCGACCACGGCGTCGCCGATATCGTGCTCGCCTGCTCGCAGGGGATGCGCGAGATCGAGGAGCATTTCGGCGACGGCGCGACGATCGGCGTGCGCCTCCAGTATGCCTACGAAGATCGGCCGCTGGGCTCCGGCCGCGCGGTGAAGGAAGCGGCGCGCACCGCCGGCGCGACCGGCACGCTCGTCGTCTGCAACGGCGACATCCTGACGAACGTCGATCTCACGGCGATGATCGCGCGCCACCGGAGTTCGGGCGCGACGCTCAGCCTCTCGCTCGCCGCCGTCGACGATCCGTGGAACTTCGGCGTTGTCGAGGTCGACGCCGATCTACGCATCCGCAGCTTCGTCGAGAAGCCGCCGCAGGGCAGCGAGCCCAGCAATCTGATTAACGCCGGCACGTGGCTCTGGGAGCCGGACGTGCTCGATCGCATCCCCGACGACGAGACCGCTGTGCGCGACGGCTTCTCGGAGCGCGTCCTCTTTCCCGGCATCATCGCCGACGGCCACCGCGTCCAGGGGTTCGAGGAGGATCTCTGGATCGACGTCGGCTCGCCGGAGCGCTACCTCCGCGCCACCCGCATGCTGCTCGAGCGCACGACCGCCGCTTCGGGCGATCGGATCACGCACGGCGAGAACGCCGTCATTGCTGACGACGCTGTCATCGAGGGTGATGCCATCATCGAAGGCGACGTGATGATCGGGAGCGGCGTCCGTATCGGGAGCGGCACACGCATCACCGGCCCGACCGTGATCGGCGACGGCACGACGATCGGCGAGGGCGCCATCGTCGACGGTTGCGTAATCTGGGAGGGCGCGCGCATCAGCGATGATGCCCGCGTCACCGGCAGCATCATCGCCGCCGGCGCGATCGTCGGCGCGCGGGCCGTCGTCGTCGATGCGATCCTCGCCAACGGCGCCCGCGTCGCCGACGGCCATACGCCGGAAGCCGGCGTGAAAGTGATGCCGGGCGAGTCGGCGTGACGCGCGACGATCTGTTTGCGCCAGCGATCTACTTCGCGGCCTTCATGCTTTCGCTATGGCCGCTGATATGCCCGATAAGGATGCCCTCGACGACCTGCTGAGCGCTCATCTCGCCGGCCTGTGTGATGCCAACGCCCTTCGAGTCGAGCTGCCCGTCGCTGAGTCCGCGAAGCATCGCAGCCGCGGCCTCGCCGTTCTTGCGAGCGAGATCAAGCGTCTCTTGCTTCGCGACGTTGGCGAACTCCGTAGCATGGGCGGCGTTCCCCGTATCGACGACGCTGATATCGAGGTTCGGCGACTGACCCGCTGCAATCGCCTGCACGAGACCGCTGATGCCCGCCGTGCTCGTCGCCGCGTGATGCGCGGTGACACCCACCGGCCATCCCTCACCCGCGCAGGAGGCGCGCCATTGCGCATCCGACATCCCCTCGATCGTCTTCATCATCTCGCCGTTCGCCTGCTCGAACTTCTTGGCCAGCGCTTCCGCTCGTTCACTCATGGTGGAGTCCTTTCCTGTCTGTCCTGAAAATAGCGTCAAAGGGGGTCGCCAAACCGAATCGAACTCCCCTTCCCGCGTCGGGAAGGTCGCAGAGTCCCGCTTAGAGACGGCTGGGGGTTAGGTTGTTCCGCCACCGCTCCAGCTCATCTTCATCGGCGGGCGTGAGGCGCCGCCTCATGAAAACTCTGTAGTGTGCCGTCGATCGTAGATCAATCGCGCGGTGGAGAGTAGCGACCGCGGCGGCTACGCTACTTGCAGATGCAGTACGACATCCGCCCCTCCGTCCGCGCGCTCGAAGCCGATCTCGTCGCGCTCCGTCGTGATCTGCACGAGCACGCCGAGCTCTCGCTCGAGGAGACGCGCACGCAGGCCGCGATCATCGATCGTCTGACCGCGCTCGGGCTCGATGATGTGCGTCCGTCCGCCGATACGGGCGTGACGGCGATCGTGCGCGGCGGGCGGCCGGGATCGAACATCCTCTGGCGCGCCGATATCGACGCGCTGCCGCTGGTCGAAGAGACGGGACTGCCGTTCGCCTCGCAGGACAAGGCGATGCACGCCTGCGGGCACGATGGCCACGTCGCGATCGCCATTGGCATGGCGACGGCGCTGCAGGCGTCGCGCGCGTCGCTCGCCGGCACACTGCGCTTCGCGTTTCAGCCGGCGGAGGAGCATGTTGGCGGCGCGCGGCGGATGATCGACGAAGGCATCATGCGCGATCCGGAGGTCGATCAGGCGTTCGGGCTGCACATCTGGGCGAGTAATCCAACCGGCGATGTCGTCGTCGTGCCGGGCCCGATCATGGCGGCCGCGACGCACTTCCGCATCGTCATCCGCGGCCGCGGCGGCCACGCGTCCGCGCCGCAGCACAGCATCGACCCGATCGTCGTCGCCGCGCACGTCATCGTCGCGCTGCAAACCGTGGTCAGCCGCGCCGTCGATCCCGATCACCTCGCAGTGCTGACCGTCGGCCGCATCCAGGGCGGCGATCGCGGCAACATCATCCCGAACGAAGTGATGATGTCCGGCTCGATCCGCACCTTCGATGCTGAAGTGCTCGGCCGCGTCCTCAAGCGCGCGGAGGAAATCGTGCGCGGCGTCACGTCGGCGTGGAACGCGGAGTACACCTTCGACTCGTCGACGCTGCCCGCCGTCGTCAACGATCCGGCGGCGGCGGCGATCGTCGCAATCGCCGCGGCGTCGCTCGTCGGCATCGAGCGCGTGCGCGAAGCGCGCATCACCGGCGCCGATGACGTCTCGTACTTCCTGCAGGCGGCCCCCGGCGCGTTCTTCCTGCTAGGCGCCGCCCCGCCGAACGCCGCGCACGTCTACCCGCACCATCACCCGCAGTTCGACTTCGACGAAGCATGCATCCCGCTCGGCGTCGAGCTCGCCCTCCGCATCATCGAGCAGGCCTCTGGATCGGCTCTGTCGTGACAGAAGGCAACCACGGATTACACGGATTTCACGGAAGGGTTGATTGATGGCCAAATGCGGCCAATTGGTTTCGTCTCGTCGAGTTGCCCGCGCTGGCGACTTCGTACTGATTGCGCTTGCGCTCGTTGTCGCCGCCGCATGTGGGGGCGGCGGATCGTCGGCGACGAAGACGCCGTCGGCAGTGCCGGCGACGGCAACCCCGGCCGGCCCCGATCTCACGGTGTTTCGCGGCTTCATCTATCCGATCCGCGGCGGCTGTTTGCCGAAGACCGATACGCTGATGCCCAACGCCGATCGCTCGTACCGCGACGGCATTCACGAGGGCGTCGACTTCTACGACGTCGACAACTGCACGCACATCGAGAAGGGGACGCCGATCGTCGCGGCGAAGGACGGCGTCGTGATCCGCGCCGATCACGACTACCACGTCTTGACGCAGGCAGAACTGGATGCCGCCGACAAGCGTATCGCTGACGGACACGCGAACGATCCGGACATTCTCGATCTGTTTCGCGGGCGGCAGGTCTGGGTCGATCACGGGAAGGGCATCGTCACACGCTACGCGCACACAACATCTATCCCCGACAACATCCAGGTCGGCGCGCACGTCGCGCAGGGCGAGATCATCGCCGCCGTCGGCGATAGCGGCACGCCTGAATCGCTCAGCAACCCCGACACGGAGCTGCACCTGCACTGGGAGGTGCGCGCCGGCGACAACTTCCTCGGCAAGGGGCTGCCGCCCGAAGGCGTGCGCGCCATCTACGAGAAGCTCTTTGAGTCGGCGAGCCCATAAGCCATGAGCCCCGATGACAAGCCGGACATTGACAAGGACTCAGGCGTCGAGGAGCGGCCGCAGAACCGACGCCAGTGGCGTGGCGCGCTGCGCAGCCTCTTACTGCCGGCCCTGCTCGTCGCGACGATCGTCGGCGGCCTCTGGTACGTCGAGCGCGAGCGCGGCAGCAGTCACGCCTCCAGCAACGGCTTCGGCATCGTCGCGCTGGCGGCCGAGAAGAATCCGACGGGCAACTCGCCATCCACAGACGTCGGCCGCGCCGCGCCCGACTTCCTCCTCGAGACGCCGGACGGCGGCCAGCTGCGGCTGAGCGATCTGCAGGGCAAGCCGGTGCTCGTGAACTTCTGGGCGTCGTGGTGCACGCCGTGTCGCAAAGAGATGCCGGAGATCGTCCGCGCCTACAACGCGCACAAAGATTCCGGGTTCACCGTCGTCGCCGTAGACCTGCAGGAGAACAACGACCAGATCACGTCGTTCCGCCAAGAATTCGGCATGACGTTCCCGGTCGCCATCGATCGCACCGGCGCCGTCGGCGACGCATGGCACATCGGCGGCTCCGTCGATGGCATCCCGTCGTCCTACTTCGTCGACGCCCACGGCGTCGTCCAGTCCCGCACCCTCGGCCCCCTCACGCCCGAAACGCTAGCCCAGCAACTCAAGGCCATCGGCGTCGAGTAGCAAGGCGACCAACGGGAACCACAGATCTCACAGATTGGATAAGTGGGACGACGGACGAGCGATTTGCGAATTGTGAGATTGTGTCTGCAAAGCGCCCGAGACAGCCGAGGGCGACTGTCCTACGCGAGCGCGAATTGTGCGACTCCCGAATTGTGCCTGCGCACGTAATCACGTCGCGAGCACGGCCGAACTCCATCCGAGACTGCCCTGAAAATAGACTCAAAGCGGGTCGCCAAACCGAATCGAACTCCCCTTCCCGCGTCGGGAAGGGGCTGGGGGTTAGGTTGCTCGGTCGCCACGGAGGTTCGTTTCTCATCGGCGGGGGTGAGGAGCCGCCTCATGAAAACTCTGTGTTCCCGCCCAATCATGCTGCATCCGAACCAAATGCTCGGGCGGCCCCCAAAATCAAAATCTGCGATATC
>JBBQVO010000081.1:0-14160 GCA_038211505.1 Dehalococcoidia bacterium
AGGTACTGATCGATCCGAAGACGCGCTCGAACGATCTCGTCATGCCGGGCCACGTCTTCCCGCTGCGGGCGCGCGAGGGCGGCGTGCTGGTGCGCGCGGGGCAGACGGAAGCGACGGTCGATCTTTGCAAGATGGCGGGGCTCTATCCGGCGGGCGTGCTGTGCGAAGTGATGAATCAAGACGGCACGATGTCGCGGCTGCCGCAGCTGCGCCGCTTCGCGAAGCGTCACAAGCTCAACATCATCAGCGTCACGCAGCTGATCCAGTACCGCATGCACAAAGAGAAGCTCGTGCGCCGCGTCGCCGACACGATCTTGCCGACCGAGTTCGGCGAGTGGCGTTGCATCGCCTACAAAGCGCTCACCGATCCCGACGAGCACATCGCTCTCGTCTACGGCGACGTGGCGAGCGATGACCCGACGCTGGTGCGCGTGCACAGCCAGTGCGTCACCGGCGACGTTTTCGGTTCGCGTCGTTGCGATTGCGGCGAGCAGCTGCAAATGGCGATGAAGATGATCTCCGAGGCCGGCAAGGGCGTCGTCGTGTATATGCGGCAGGAGGGCCGCGGCATCGGCCTGCACAACAAGATCAAGGCGTACAAGCTGCAGGACGGCGGCATGGACACCGTCGAGGCGAACGAGGCGCTCGGCTTCCCCGCCGATCGCCGCGACTACGGCATCGGCATGCAGATCCTCGTCGACCTAGGCCTCAGCAATTTACGGCTGCTGACGAACAATCCGGAGAAGCGCGCCGGCCTCGAAGGCTACGGCCTACAAGTCGTCGAGCGCGTGCCGGTGCATGCCGTCCCCAACGAGCACAACATCCGCTACCTCGAAACCAAGCGCACGAAGATGGGCCACCTGATGGGTTAGGCGTAAGCCCTTGATTTCGGTGCCGACGAATCGCTACTCCAGTTTTAAATCCCGGCTAGGAGTCTCTCGACTCGCCCGATGCACCGGGCCCGAGACGAGCGACCTCAACTACGGCTGATCCGCGGCAGCGGAGGTCTGCCGCGACGATTGGCACTGCGCGCGCCGATGGTCCGGCGCCGCGGAGACGTGCGGCTGCTACTGGCGCGGCCATATCAGGCGCCCGACGGTCACGGCGTGGGAGTATCGACCGGCGTCGCGGTCGTACTCGGAGATCCGGTCGGCGTCGGCGTTCCAACAGCAGGGGCTGAGGGATCGTTGTCGAATGTTGTGGGGAAGCCGAGCGCAACGACCTGGGACTCCGTTAAGTACCGGGTGTTGAAGAGCGCATCCGCGACATACAGCGCATCTAAATGCCAGACGCCGTACTCGGAGAACTGGGGTAGAGCGATGACTCTCTGATAGATGCCGTCGTTACTCGTGCCGCTGATGCGGTCTTCCTCGCGTAGTGGGTTGATGGAGATGGTTTGATTGGTCGACGGCGCTTTGAACACTACGTAGACGTATCCGAATCCTGAAAGTTCGTCCGTGATGTGGAAAGTCACGGTGATAAGTTGCGCAACGTTAGTCGTGTTTACAGTCTTCGGCGTAAAGTCAAAGTCCACGATGCTCGGAGGCGAGACGTCTTGTCCGCTGACCGTGACGGTTCCTGTCGACGTGGCTATGACTTGGTTAGGTGTGGGCGTCGCAGAGTGGGTTGGTGTCGGACTTGGTGTTGCCGACGCAATCGGCGTGAACGTAGCGCAGAAGAACGGGTATGCGGGCGTCGATGATGGCGTTGGTGTAAAGACATTGGCCGACCCCGGAAGGCATCCGTCGGCAGGGCCGCAATCCACCGACGTGAACTCCCGATATCGCTGCTGATCGTTGTGAAAAATGACGAGCGTGACGATCTGCGACGATCGATATCCGGCGGGCTGTTGCACGTCCATGCTGAGCGGAACTGCGCTCGCGAAACTTCCCTCGTAGTTGTCCGAATTGAAGGATTCGTAGTCAAGGAAGTGCGCGTTCCTTACGGCCGCGGTCGTGGGGCCATCGAAGAGTATGGCGGCGAAACTATACACGCGAAACGCCGGGGTACGTTTACCGTTCCCGTGAGACGGTTGTTGCTACAGGACATACCGCTAAACGTGATCGGCGCGATTGACGGGTCAGGCGTCGGCGACGGGGCTGTGAGCCCAAATTGCTTCGCCACCAACAGCAGATCGGTCGAATTTACGATCCCGTTCTTGTTCACATCGGCCTCGTAAGGTCCGACAGGGACGCTGCTTTCGGTGATTCGCGTCTTGATGCCCAACGCACCTGCGATCAGCAAGGCGATTGCCATCCCGCCGATGATCAACGTTCGCATAAATCCCCCAAATCGCTCGTTTTCGAAAGTCTATTCGGAGAGCCTCCAACATCCAACATCCAACATCTAGCATCCAACATCGGTCAGTTGGACGCTTCGCACTCCGTCACGCGGCATCCCCCACCCGCACCATCGTCTTGCCGATGTTGTCGCCGTTGAGCATGCCGATCAGCGCCGCGGGCGAGCTCTCGATGCCTTCGTAGATCGCTTCTCGATACTTCACGCTGCCGTCCTTGAGCCATCCCTGCATTTCCGCCATGAACTGCTCGTGCAGGTGCATGAAGTCCGTCGAGACGAAGCCGCGGATCGTCACCCGGCTGTAGATGATGTTCGAGAGCGTCGTCACCGGCGATGAGATCGAGCCCGCGCTGTTGTAGGCCGAGATCATGCCGCAGACGGGAATGCGGCCGAGCGCGTTCATGCGGGGCAGCGCCGCATCGAGGTGGTCACCGCCGACGTTGTCGAAATAGACGTCGATGCCGTTCGGCGCCTTCTCCTTCAGTGCCGCGCGGATCGGCTCCGCCTTGTAGTTGATCGCCGCGTCGACGCCGAGTTCGTCGGTGAGCCAGCGGCACTTCTCATCCGACCCCGTGCTGCCGATCACGTAGCAGCCGCGTAGCTTCGCGACCTGCACGGCGATTGAACCGACCGCGCCTGCCGCCGTCGAGACGAATACCTGCTCATCCTTCTGCAGCTTCCCGATTTCGAGCAACCCACCGTACGCCACAAACCCCGAACCTCCTAGCGCATGCAGGTACACACTCACCGGCAATGCGGGGTCGACGCCGATCTTCTGGACACCGCGGCCATTGCAAACGTAGCGTTCGCGATACCCGTACATGCCGATCACGATGTCACCCTCGCGATGGTCCGGATGGCGCGATTGCTCGACGCGCCCGAGCGCGAAGCCCCACGGCGGCGTATCGAGCGGCTGCAACGAGAGCCGCGGCCGGGTCGCCGGGTCGATGCTGTTGTAGAGGTTCTGGACGCGGATCTCCCCGTCGCCGGCGTCGGGCACCGTCGTCTCTACGATGCTGAAGTCCGACGGCTTCGGCATCCCCTCGGGCCGCGCGACGAGGTGTACCTCTCGGCTAGCTACTGGCATCACGAACCTCCAGCTTATTCAAGCTCAGCGGACGCTATCGAGCGAGGCCGGACGGACGGCCGCCGTGAACATAGCGGCCAGACGCAACCAGCTCAGCCAGTCGACGGCCAACGAGATCTCAACGCTGACGACTAACGACCAACGCCACCCTCACTGCGTATTCGACAACGGGTTCGTCGCCGTGTTCGCTGCGGTGATTGGGCCCGGATTGTTGCCGGCGGCGATGTTGTAGTTGAGCACCGGCGAGCCGTTGCCGAGCGAACTGTTGCGGATGACGGTGTTCTTCGAACCGCCGACGACGAGGATGCCGGTGCCGTTATTCTCCAGCACGCTGTTGTCATCGATGGTGTTGAAGCTGCTCACCACCTGGATGCCCGGTCCGACTGAGCCGACAACGTTGTTGTGTGTGATCCGGTTGTTCGTCGTTTCGGAGAAAATCCCGCTGCCGCTCGCACCGCTGCTGCTGACGTTGTTGTCGGCGACCGTTGTTGCGCCGTAAGCGGTCAACCGGATGCCGTCTGAGGTGTTATTGAGGACTGTGTTCTGCCGGATGTTGTTCGTGCCCTGACCGACGATGCCATAGTAATTTCCGTCAACGGAGCAACTCTGCACCGTCGACCGCAGGGCATCGATGCCTGTGCCGGTATTCGTGTCGGACGCGCAATCCGTCAGGCTCGTGTCGTACACCGAGAACCCCGTGGCATTCAGAGAGGCCGTGCAGCCGATAATCGTAGAGTACTGCGCGCGGATCCCGATTCCCGAGTTCTTGTACACCGAGCAGCCTTTGATCGTGGCACCGGAGGCCCAGATCCCGTCGCCGTCGTTGCTCGCCTGCACGTTCTCGATCAGCGAAGAGGCCGTGGTTTGGAGGTCGACGCCGCGGTACGTCCAGTGCTCCGCGTTGCCGTTGCGGACAACGAGGTTGCGGAGGCTGAGATCCGCGAAAATGCCACTGTGTCCGTTGCCGCCGCCATCGAGCGTAAAGCCCCCGAGGTCGAGCGTCACGTTTTCGACCTCGATCGTGATGCCGTCGGTATTGTTGAAGGTGTTCGTCAGATTGCGCGTGACGTAGTAATTGCCCGGCGTCGAAATCGTGTACGGCAACGACGAGATCGGCGTGCCCGGCTGCCGCACGCCATCCGTCGATGATGGCGCGGCGGGCGGATCGAGCGGCCCGCCGTGGACGATGCCCGTGACAGCCGCGACGACGAGCAGGCTGACAATGCCGGCGAGCACCCAGCCCATCTTGTTCATGACATTCGACATCGCGACCTCCCCCACGCCCACAGCCCACTTATGGGCTGAGCCGATGAGCCTAAGCGTATGAGCAGCGGTTGAAGCGGGTCAACGTCGAAATTGACGCGCGGCGCCGCACGATCCACAGAGAACACAGAAGGGAGAGAGCGGGGCGAACGCCTGGAACCTCCAACATCCAACTTCTAATATCCAACATCGGCCGCCAAGACACGACGCCGCACCGGCCAACCACCACCGCCCTTCACGACAACGCGCAACGATCCGCACGACGCAGAAGGCCCCGCTCGCGCGAGGACAACTACGGTTGATCCGCAGCCGCGGAGGACCGCGGCGAGCAGACTAGATCTGGCCGCCGGTCGGATGCGGAGCGGCGGTAGCGTGCGGCTCCTCCGGGTGCGGCGTCTTCGTGGCCGTCGGCGCATGCGTGGGTTCTGTGCTCGGATGCGTCGGTTCGGCGTGGTGTGTCGGTTCGGCCGCATGCGTCGGCTCGGTACTGTGCGTCGGCTCAGCCGCGTGCGTCGGCTCGGCGCGATGCGTGGGCTCTGTTGATGGCTCGGTTGGCTCTGCCGCGTGCGTCGGCTCCGCCGCGTGCGTCGGCTCGGCCCCATGTGTGGGCTCGGCGATGTGTGTCGGCTCCATGCCGTGCGTCGGCTCCGGGCGATGCGTCGGCTCGCTGTGCGGCGTCTTCGTGGCCTCGGTTCCGTGCGTCGGCTCGGGCTTGTGCGTCGGCTCGACGCCCGGTGTGTGCGAGGCGTCGCCGTTCGCTTGTGTCGGCTCCGGGTGCGGTGTCTTCGTCGCCTCCGCCGGCTTCGCGGTCGACGTGGCGTGCGGCTCGTCGTGCGCGCCCAGCACGCCGCCGGTCAGCCCGCTGACGCCGCCGCCGTGCGCCGCCGCGGCGCCGCCGACCGCGACGACCGCGATCAGCCCGCCGGCCACGACGCCAGTGATCAGCCTGCTCTCCCGAATCCGGTCCAGGACACGATGCATTGCTCCTCCACCTCCGTTGCGCCTCATCGGCGTGTTGCGCGCGATGTTGCTACATGAATCGGTTGCCCCGGCGCGATCTGAACGGGTTTAGGTCGTCCACGAAGAGACACGAAGGAGCACGAAGAGATGATCCACAGCGAGCACAGAAGGCACAGAGAAGACGTAGAGGGGGAGTGACCGGCGGACCGATCCTCGGCGAAGGGAGACGAACGGTTCGTCGCCGAACACCGCGCGAGGTCGCGAGTCAGGCGTCAAATTGCGCTCGCCACGGATGGTGGCGCGACTCCGAACCGCGCAGCCCGCTTCAACTCGCGGTGATGACGCTGTATGCTGTCGACACGAACACAACAGCCTGAGGAGCGGATATGCGTAAAGACTTGATGGATATTCTCGCCTGCCCGATGTGCAAGGGCGAACTGACGCTGACGATCGACGAGGAGAAGGACAACGAGATCATCCGTGGCTCGTTGTTCTGCGCCAAGTGCAACGAGCGCTACCCGATCGAGGACAGCATCCCGAACCTGCTGCCACCGGACCTGCGCAAGGCCTCGGCCGGCGCCTAGCCCGGCCGCGACGAGCGACGCAGCCACAAGGAGCGGACGATGGCGAAATCGAAGCAGATGGGCATGTTCCTGATGATCGCCGCCTCCATCGAGGCGCTCTTCATGCTGGTCGGCGCCATGCGCCGCAGCTACCTGGCGATCGCCCTCCCCGTGATGGCGGCCGTCGGGCTCATCAGCGCCCTCGCGTTCTGGGTCGGCTGGACGATGATGAACGTCGAACCCGAACTGATGGAGCTCGAAGCGCAAGACGCCGTCCCTGCCGTCGCGTAGCTGCTGTAGGGCTATCCACAGAGAGCACAGAAGGACACAGAGGGGAGGGTGGCCATCGAGCCAGCTTGATGCGCCCGACGTTAAATCGCGCACTTGCTCGAACCCCCTCTCCACTGCGTGGAGAGGGCCGGGGGTGAGGTGCTCGTCCCGCCGCGAACCCTCGCGTTAACCACCACGCACCACCCCGACGCCTGTGTCCTGCCCCGAAATAGGGTCGAAATCCGTCGTCGAACGAATTGAGCTCCCCTTCCCGCGTCAAGAAGGTCGCAGAGTCCCGCTTAGAGACGGCTGCGGGTTAGGTCGCTCGTCCCGCCTCGACCCGTCGCTCTAACCAACGCCAGGTTCTCGACCATCCTCCCCCCAACCTTCTGTGCCTCTCTGTGCCCTCTGTGGACAACCCCTGTTCGAGCTAACGAAAACGCCCGATGCAAAGTGCATCGAGCGTCTTCAAGCAGTATGGCCGTGGTATGAATCGCGGCGGCTAGAGGCGGAGCTTGCCGTGCGACGGCTGACGGCGGCGTTGGCGCGGGTGGCCTTCGTCTTCATCAAGCAGGTCGATCGGCGGCGCCGATACGGCTTCGTGCACGTAGCCGCAGCACAGGCAGGTGCTGTAGGCGCCGTACCAATCGCGCTCGATGATCATGGAACCGCGGCAACGTGGGCAGGTGCGGGGCAGGGTGGTGTTCATGAAGGCAGGCGTCCCTTCTAAGGCCGTTTGGCCGTACCTCCGCCGTGCGGAGGGCTCGAGCACCAGGTAATGAGCCTTCGAATGCCTACGAGGTTAGCTGCCGGGTTCGGACTGAAAGCTGCCCTACGAGTCGACGCGCCGTTGCCGGGTCGCCGCCCGATTCACCCCATCCGCGAGAGCGGATTTTGGTTCCCCCGTCCCGTCACGCGCCATCTCCAAAAGGCGGCCAAGAAGCGCGATTTCAGGTTCGGCTGGGGCCCGCCACCGCGGCCCCCGGGTGCTCCACCCACCAGTGTGGAGCGGGATTGTGATTTCAGGAACATATTAAAGCTTGGTGAAAATGGTGTCAATCCCCTAAGCCCGAAAATATACGGATTCGGCAGATCACAGGCGTCAATCTTCGGAAAACGAAGCGCCGAAGCCGCATCACTGATCTGAGATCAACGGCGATCTTCGGCCTGACTCGCAGCGGATCGCGCCGCTTATGTCTCGCGAGCCGCCGCATAGCATCGCTCTACGAGCGACGTCGTGGCAAACGCCCCTTCCGCGCCGACGGCGGGCGCTCCGGTACCGAGCATCGCGTCGACGAAGCGGCGATCCTCTTCGACGTAGCCCCAACGCTGCTCGAACGGCTGCTGCGCGAAGTCCTGCACGATCACGTCCGACTCCCGCGCGATACCGGCCGAGAACGTGATGCGATCCATCTCCTCCGTCGCCGCGATCATGTGCGCGCCGTAGACCTCGACGCGCTCGAACGGAAACTGCCACGTCGCGTGCGCCGACGTCGCGAACACGGCGGACAGGCCCGACGCAAACGTAAACAGCATCGAGAAGTCGTCGAGCTGATCGTAGACGGTTGCGCGGGCGCGGCAGATCACCTCAGCAGGATCGCCGAACAAATGCCGGATCATGTCGAGCATGTGGATCGGCGTCTCGTACAGGAAGCCGCCCGAGATCGACGGATCGCCGGTCCACGCCGGACGCTGCAGCTCGCCGCGGTTCATCTTCATCAGCACCGACGTCGGCGTCAGCGTACCGCCGGCGATCCGATCCTTCAGCGCGACGTACACGGACGCGAAGCGGCGGTTGAAGCCGGCCTGGTACACGCCGCGCGCGCGCTTCGACGCGTCGAGCACGGCGCGCGCATCATCGAGCGACGTCGCCATCGGCTTTTCGGAGAAGACATGCAGTCCGGCATCGAGCGCGCGGACGGCGATCGCGGCGTGTGTCGCGTTCGGGCTGCAGATGTACAGCGCATCGATGGATGCAAACAGCTCGTCAACCGAAGCGATCGCCGTCGCGCCGAACTTCAGCGCAAACAGCGCCGCCGCCTGCGCATCATGATCGTGCGCCGCGACCACGCGCACGCGCGGGTCGGCCGCCAGTATCCCCGCGTGCACGCCCGCGATGAATCCAGCGCCGACGAAGCCGATACGCAGCGGCTCGCTCATGCGACCGCCGTCATCGGGGCACTAGCTTCGGATAGACCACGCGCGTCATGCATCGAATGCGTACCCGGCGCGCGTCAGGACGGCCGCTGCGGCCACGCGCGCCGCGCGAGCGACCTCGCGCGGATCCTGCTCCCAGTACTCCGGGCGGAAGATCTCGATCGAGAAGACGCTGTCGTAACCGCGCGCCCGCAACGACGACAGGATCGTGTCGATCGGGATGATGCCTTCGCCTGGATAGAGGCGATGCGCGTCCGTAAGCGCCTCGCGCGGATGATCTTCGCAGCCGTTGATGTGGACGACGAAGAGCCTGTCGATCGGTACGCGCACCAGATCTTCAGCGCGGCTGCCGCCGGCGTGAAAGTGAAACGTATCGATCACCATGCCGACATTCACCCGATCGACGCCCTCGACGATCTCGATCGCCATGTCGAGCGTCGGCACGGAGCAGCCAGGCTTGCCGAGAAACTCAAACGCCAGCGACACATCGCCCGCGACATCGGACATCATCCGCAACACATCAACGGCGTCGCCGATCGATTCGCCGCGATTGAAGCCGTCGGGACGCCGTCCCGGCACGACGACGATAGACGGCGCGCCAATCGCTCGGGCGATCGCCGCGAGCTCTTCGACGCGCCGCAGAATCTCGTTGCGGCCGGACTCGTCGCGATACGTGATGTCTTCGATCGAGTTGATGCACCACGGGCGGACGCCAAGCGACCGCAGCTTGCGCGCCATCTCGTCGAGCGTGCGCTCATGCGTGTACGCGTCGAGCTTGCCGGCCCAGATCTCGAGCGCGCGATACCCGCACTCGGCGGCGATCTCGATGTCCTCGTTAAGCGGCGAGCGCATGATCGTGGCGCCGTTGAGAGCGAGCTTCATGCCCGCATTGTGTGAGAGATCGCGCTGGAGCGCGACAGGCAAGGTGAGCGCTAGTAGAAGAGGTTCGACCAGGGGTTCGTGATTGATGACCCCTGATTCTCGAATGGCCCCTTGGTGTTGAGGTTGGCGATCTGGACGTCTGAGAACACACCGCGAATGAAGTTTCGGACGATGAGGTTATTGATGCCGTCCACCTTCAACGCCTTGTCAGTTCCAGTTTTGATCGTGTTTCCGTCGATTGTGCTGCCGTCGTTGATCGCGTGGATGCCGATGTTGTTCTCGACGACATTGTTGTCGCGCACCGTCACGTTGTTGCTGATCTGGATGCCGTCGAGGACGCTCCCTTCGGCGACGCAATGCTCGACGACGCTGGCGTCCGACGTCAGCGGTTGGTTGATGGCGATGCCGTTGCCACCGTTCGCCTTCACGACGCAGTTGCGGACGATGCTCGCCGGCCCCGCTACGATACCGCCGCCGCTGTTCGCCACGATCGTCAAATCTTCATAGCGGCCGCCTTCGGCGCTCTGTGCGTTGATGGCGATGCCCGGCCACGACGTGATGGTGCCGTTGCGCACAACGACGTTCTTCAAGCCGGGACCCAGCTCGATCGCATCGAGTGAGCCCGCCGTGCCGACGAGCGAGAACCCGTTGAGGTCGATCGTCACGTTGTCGGTCGTGACGCTGATCCCGAACTGGCCCGAGACGCCAGTGAGGTTCTTCGTCACGAAATACGAGCCGGGCTGCGAGATCGTAGCCGGCAGCGACGAGATCGGTGAGCGCGGCTCGGCTTGCGGCTGCGTCGGCGCCGGCGGTGATACGGGATCGAGCGGGCCGCCGCGGACGACGCCCGCCAGCGACGCCAGCAGCGCCAGCGCCAGCACGCCGGCGATGATCCACGCGGCACGATCGGTCAGGGTGCGTCGCATCGCCGCCTCCTTAGGAGAACACGCATGACGCCGCATCGCGCGGCAGGACGGCGGGAACTGCGATAGCGTACGCCGGTTGATTGGGCAGCGTCAATCGTCGCGCCGGTCGGGCGCGTCTCCGGCCACCGCCGCACACACGGCCAGCCCCGCACACGATTAGTGCTGAATCTCCATTACGAAGACATTACGCATAGTTTCCGCAACGGCGACCGTGGCGTTACAGCGCGATGTGTATCCGAAGCGATAGTGCTTGCATCGGAACACACCGCGGGCGGGACGCCCGCACCACTCGAACGGAGGATCCTATGTGGAGAAAGATTGGCATCGGGACGGCCGTCGTCGCGGCGGGCGTGATCGCCTTCGCGGCATGGTCCAGCTCAAGCTCGGCGCAGACGCCGCCGGCAACGACGAGCACGGCGACACAACCGCCGGCGGCCGCGGCGAACGCGGACATGGATCACTGGGCGGCGCGCATCCAGGGGCGACCGGAAAGCCTCGACGCCGGCAGCACGCGCGGCTGGTACTTCTGGCACGACGACAACGGCCTGCACCTCGTGACGACGACGCCGTCCGATCGCGTGCATTACTTCACCGCCGTGCTGACGTCGACCGGCACATTCCGCGACATCGACAAGATGCGGCTTGAAAACGTCGACGACGTGAAGGTCAGCGATAACGGCCACCGTCTCGTCGTGAAGTTTCACACGCATGACGGCATCGATGGCGTCAACTTCCACCTCGCCGGCGGCGACGCCGTCCGTCTGCACCTCGATCAGGGCGGCCAGACGATCGACCCATCGAACATCTTCCTCGGGCGCTTCTCGGTTCACCCCGACCACAACCCGTTCACCGTCCGCCGCCAGGAAGGCTAACGACGACTGTTCGGTCAACGAGGAGAAGGCGGACGGCAGCGTCCGCCTCCTCCTCGTTCTTGCAACCGCATTTTGCCACGGGCACAAATCATCAAACGAGATCGTAGGGACGCTGCTTTAGCTCCGTCCGTGTTGGTCCCAGATCGAAGGTCCTTAAAATCTCATGCACCCCGCGACCTGAAACGCGCTCGGCGGCGACGCAGCGTCGCTCACCCCGCCGCCTCAATCCGCGCGATACCCCCCATGAACGGCAGCAGCACATCCGGAACTTCGACGCTACCGTCGGGCTGCTGGCCGTTCTCCAGGATCGAGATCAGCGTGCGCGGCAGGGCGAGGCCGCTGCCGTTGAGGGTGTGCGGAAACTCAGGCTTCGCGCCCGGCTCGCGGCGAAAGCGCACGTTCGCGCGGCGCGCCTGGAAATCGGTGCAGTTGCTGACGGACGAGATCTCCAGCCACTCGCCGACGCCCGGCGACCACACTTCGACGTCGTATGTGCGCGCGGCGTTGAAGCCGAGATCGCCGGTGCAGATGTTGATCACGCGATAACGAAACCCGAGCGCGCGGCAGACGTCGAGCGCGTCTTCGAGCATCTTCTCCAGCTCCGCCGCCGACTGCTCGGGCTCGCAGAACTTGTACATCTCCACCTTGTCGAACTGATGCAGCCGCTTGATGCCGCGCACATCGCGACCGGCGCTCATCTTCTCGCGGCGGAAGCACGGCGTGTAGGCGACGTAGTGCAGCGGCAACGCGCCGGGCTCGAGGATCTCGTCGGCGTGCATGTTCGTCAGCGGCACCTCCGCCGTCGGCACAAACCAGTAGTCCTCCTCGGCGTCGCGATAGAGGTTGTCGCGGAACTTCGGCAACTGGCCGGAGCGCAGCATCGTCTCTTCCTTGACCATCGACGGCAGGTACATCTCCGTGTAGCCGTGCTTGTCGGCGTGCATCTCCAGCATGAAGGCGATCAGCGCGCGTTCGAGCCGCGCCCCCGCGCCCTTCAGCAGGAAGAAGCGGCTACCGGACATCTTCACGCCGCGCTCGAAGTCGATGATGCCGAGCGACTCGCCGAGATCCCAGTGCGGCTTCCGCCACGGATCGCTGTACTCCTCGCCGTGCTGCGCGACGATCGCGTTGTCGTCTTCGCTCTCGCCGTACGGCGTCGCCGGATCGGGGATGTTCGGCAGTTCGAGTAGCAGCGCGTCGAGGCGCTCGTCGATCTCCCGCAGCTCCGGCGTCAGCGCGTCGAGGCGCGTCGCGACGCCCTTCATCTCATCGATCATCTGCTGCCGCTCGTCCGGATCCTTCGCCGCGCCGATCTTCTTGCCGGCGGCGTTCTGTTCGGCGCGCAACGATTCCGTCTCGAGCAGCAACGTCCGCTGCCGCTCGTCTAGCGAGATGATCTCGTCGAGCAACCCCTGCGATGATTCGCCTGGAGGCGGCGTCTGGCGGTCGGCGAGCGACTTCCGAACGACATCCGGATGCTCGCGGATGAACTGCAAACTCAGCATGGCCCCAGATTACCGGATGCATGATCGGTGGGAAGCAGCACCGGCTGCCACTGCCGCGCGCAGCGCGAACAGCCATCGGCTATTCACCCCGCGCATGGCGGGCGTTGACGAACGCGGACGCTGTACCTAGTATGACGAGGTATGAGACGCGAACTCCTCAAGGGCAATCTCGACATGCTGCTGCTGGCGATCGTCGGCGTCCGCTCGGCGCACGGCTACGCCATCATCGAGGAGCTGCGCCGTCGCAGCGATCACGCGCTCGACCTGCCGGAAGGCACCGTCTACCCCGCCCTGCATCGGCTCGAGCGCGCCGGCTTCCTCACCAGCCACTGGTCCTCGGAGGCGGGGCGCCGCCGCCGCATCTACGAGATCACGCGTCGCGGCCGCGCCGCCGCGCACGCACAGCTCGACGACTGGCGCACGTTCTCCCGCGCCGTCGCGAACGTGATGAAGGAGGCCACATGGGCGATCTGATCGCACGCTACCTCGACGATCTGCGCAGCGAACTGCGCGTCGTCGGGCGCGAACGCGAACGCATCGTCGCCGAAGCCGCCGATCATCTGCGCGAGGCGACGCGCGCGCTCGTCGCCGCCGGCCTCCCCGAGCCGGAAGCGCAGGTCGTCGCGATTGATCGCTTCGGTGCCGCGCGCGATCTCGCCGATCGCTTCAATCGCGCATCACTTCGCGCGACGCTCGCCGGGCTCGGCGATTACCTGGTCACGTTCGTCGGTGTCGGGCTGCTGACAATCGGGCTCTCTGGCCTGCTCGGCTGGGGACTCTCGTCGAGCATCTTCGGCAAAGACTTCGTCTCTGGCAACCCGCCGGGCACGACGATCTCCCCAGCCCGTTGCGCCGACTACCTCGGCTTCCACCCCGAAGCCGGCGACTGCTACAGCGCCGCCGTCGCGCACCACTACGACGAGTTCGTCGGCTACCACCTCGATGCGCTCGCCCTCGGCGTCATCGTGCTACTCGCCCACCTCACCTGGCGTCGATATCGGCGGCGTGGCGCCCAGGGCCCGCGCGCGCACCATGCCTACGTCGCGCTCGCGACCGGGTCGTTCGCGCTCGCCGCCAGCGTGCTGCTCCCGCTCGACATCTGGCAAACTGCCCGGAATACGTCGTCGGGAGGCGGCGCGTTTCTCGTCGAAGGGACGATGGCGCTGGTCGTCAGCGCCGCCTACGCATCGCGATCCCGCGCGGGCGCCATGCGTCGCGAGCTTCGGCGGACCGATGCCTAGTGGAACGCGTCCACTTCGTCCGATACTAAGAGCGTGATGCAGCGCGTCGTGCTTCAGCCTCTCGCCGTTCCGGTCGTCGTGGCCATCGTTTGCGTGGGTGGCTACGGCGGCTGGCAATGGTGCGGTCAAGTTGTCG
>JBBQVO010000082.1:0-14077 GCA_038211505.1 Dehalococcoidia bacterium
TATCTGAGCGCGAGCCGCGGGTTCGACTTCACCGCCTACAAGCGCGCGAGCCTCCTCCGCCGCATACAGAAGCGGCTGCATGCCGTCTCCGTCGAGTCGTACGCCGAGTACACGGACTATCTCGAGACGCACACCGAAGAATTCGCCGAGCTCTTCAACACCGTGCTGATCAACGTGACGAGCTTCTTCCGCGACCCGGCGCTGTGGGATGTGATCAACAAGACCGTCATCCCGGCGATCATCGCATCGAAGCGCGAGCACGAACCGATTCGCATCTGGAGCGCCGGTTGCGCCTCAGGCGAAGAGCCGTACACGCTCGCGATTTGCCTCGCCGAATCGCTGGGCGACATGCAGTTTCGGAAGCGCGTGAAGATTTATGCGACGGACATCGACGAGGAGGCGCTGGCATCGGCGCGTCTCGCGACGTACCCGGCGAAGGCGCTCGATGAGGTGCCGGAGGCGCTGCGTGAGGAATACTTCGAACGCGCGAACGGCAACTACGTCTTCCGCAAGGATCTCCGCCGTTCCGTGATCTTCGGCCGCAATGATCTGCTGCAGGACGCGCCGATCTCGCGCGTCGATCTGCTGATCTGCCGCAACACGCTGATGTACTTCAACTCCGAAGCGCAGGGCCGCGTCATGGCGCGGTTCTTATTCGCGCTCGGCGACGAGGGCTTCCTGGCGCTCGGCAAAGCGGAGACGCTGCTGACGCACACGTCGATGCTCAAAGCGGTCGATCTCAAGCAGCGCATCTTCTCCAAGACGGATCGCGGTAACGCACGCGATCGGACGCGCATCGTCACGGATGCGCCGCTCGACGGCAACACCGGCGGCGATGCGACGAACGCGCTTCTGCTGCATCACGTGGCGTTCGAGGTCGATCCTACGCCGCAGGTCAGCGTCGACGCGAGTGGCTACGTTGTCGCCGCCAACGATCGGGCGCGCCAGGTGTTCGGCATCTCGGCCGGCGATATCGGCCGGCCCCTGCAGGATTTGGAGATCTCCTACCGTCCGGTCGAGCTGCGGTCGCTGATCGATCGTGCGTACGGCGATCGGCGGCCGTTGACGATGCCTGAGGTCGAGTGGCGGCGCGACAGCGGCGACGCCCGCTGGTTCAACATTCAGCTTGTGCCGCTGCGCGACCCGCAGGGCGTCGTCGTCGGCGTCAACCTCGGCTTCTTCGATGTCACGGCGGCGCACCAGATGAAGGAAGAGCTACGGCAGTCGAAGCACGAGCTGGAGACGGCGTACGAAGAATTGCAATCGACGAACGAAGAGCTCGAGACGACGAACGAAGAGCTGCAGTCGACCGTCGAGGAGCTCGAGACGACGAACGAAGAGCTGCAATCGACCAACGAAGAGCTCGAGACGATGAACGAGGAGCTCCAGTCGACGAACGAAGAGCTGGAGACGGTCAACACCGAGACGCGCGAGCGCGGCTCCGAACTCGATCACGTCAACGCGTTTCTCGAAACGGTGCTCACGAGCCTGCGCGTCGGCGTGGTCGTCGTCGGGCCGGAGATGCTGATCGAGGCGTGGAACCGCAGCGCCGAGAATCTCTGGGGCATGCGGAGCGAAGAAGTCGAGGGCACGAACTTCCTCAATCTCGACACGGGGCTGCCGGTGCAGGAGATCAAGCAGCTCGTGCGCGACTGCCTCGCCGGCACGATCGATCGCGACGAGCAGGTGGTGAAGGCGACAGATCGCCGCGGCAAGGCGATCACCTGCCGCGTCACCTGCATGCCGCTGCAGAGCGGCGCCGGCGACCGCCGCGACGGCGTCATCCTGCTGATGGAAGAGATCGACGAGGCGTAGCGCCGGCGCTGGCCGCGTTGCGGCGCTATGCGCCTTCGCATGCGCGAGATCGCGACTGCGAACAACACCGTACGAACGTTCGCGGCGCCTACGGGCTAGGCGCTGCAGTGATCGTCACTGGATTCTCGTCACCCGGGTAGCGGCTGCGGAAGAGGATCGTCATCTCGCCGCGCGCGCTTTCGGGTACGCCGGCGGACTCCCAGATCGCGATCTCGTAGTCGTAGGCCGGCGCCCAGGCGAAGGTGATGGGCATCCGCGGCGTCCGCTTGAGGCAGCTGCGGACGGCCGCCCCGACGGCGGCGAGCTGACCCGCGGGCCAGGCATCGATGTAGGCCAGCTCACCCGGTTTGCTCGTCAGTGCCAGCGCGTGGACGGCGTCGGCGAACGTTGCTTCGGCGCCCAAGTCGTCGAGTATGTGGATCGGAAAGCTGTCGATGCGCTCCGGATCGAAGATAAAGTTTGCCTTATGAATGATGAAGTGCATTCGCGGCATGTATCCCCCTCATGCTTGTAAGCGAGCGATTGTCGGATACCGGATAATGCGCTCGCAGCCTGCAAGTGTCAATGGAAGCGACGCGCGATGAGTCCACCCATTCGTATTCTAACGACCACGGACGGTGTCCAGTTGGCTTGCTGCGCTTGGGGTGAAGGGCCGCCGCTTGTCTTCGTCCGCGGCTGGATGAGCAACGTCGAGCTCGCGTGGGAGATTCCGGGCTTCGTTAGCTTCTTCGAGCCGCTCGCTCGGCACTTCCGGATCATCTTCTACGACACGCGCGGCAACGGGCTCTCCGATCGCGATCCGCCGTCGCTCCAGTTCGAAGACCTCGTACGCGATCTGGAAACGGTGATGGACGCGTACGTGCAGCAGCCGGCGGTGCTCTACGGCCAGTGCTTCGGCGGGCCGATCGCGATCGCCTACGCGGCGCGCCATCCGGAACGCGTGTCGAAGCTGATCCTCGATGGGACCTACGCGCGGGGTGAGGCTCTGGGGAGCCAGGCGCAGCGCGACCGCTTGCTGACGATGCTGCGCGAGGAGCCGCAGGCGGCGATGTTCGCTCTCGGCTATTACACGGATCCGAAGGCGGAACAGAACGTCACCCTCGCGAAACACTACGAGGAGCTGCGCCGGACGCCGGAGTTCGTAACAATCGAAGGGGCGATCAAGCTCTACGAGTGCGGATTCAACGTTGATGTCACGGCGGATCTCGGCAAGCTTCAGGCGCCGACGATGGTCATGCATCGTCGCAAGAATGGCGCCGTGCCATTCAACGCGGGGCGCGACCTCGCGGCGCATATTCCGGACGCGAAGTTCGTGCCGCAGCAGGGTGCGGCGGCGAATCCGTGGTATGGCGATGCGGCCGAGGTGCAACGGGCGATCGAGTCGTTTCTCGGCGTGTCGTTGCTCGGAGAGGTTGATCGTCGCGAGCGTTCACCCTTGACGATTCTGTTCACGGACATCGAGTCATCGACCGCCACGACGCAGCGTATCGGCGACGAGGGAGCGCAGGGCATCGTCCGCATCCACAACGCGATCGTGCGCGAAGCGGTGAAGGCGGCCGACGGCCGCGAAGTCAAACACACCGGGGACGGCATCATGGCGTCGTTCTCGTCAGCAACGCGCGGCGTCGAGTGCGCGATCGCCATCCAGCGCGAGCTGGCGTCGCGTCCGGGGGCGCCGCGCGTGCGGATTGGCGTGAATTCCGGCGAGCCCGTTGTCGAGGACGGCGATCTGTTCGGGACGGCGGTGCAGTTGGCCGCGCGGGCGTGTTCTCACGCGCTGCCCGGACAGATCCTGGTGGCTAACGTCGTTCGCGAGCTGACGGCGGGCAAGGGCTTCGTCTATCGCGACATCGGGGAGGTGGAGCTGCGGGGCTTCGAGAGCCCCGTTCGACTCTACGAGATCGGCTGGCACAAATAGCCGCTCCGCCGCGGTCGATTGAACCCGGACGCACATACGAAAGCGCCGAGAACCTGTGGGGCCTGCGGAGCGAAGAAGTCGAGGGCACGAACTTCCTCAATCTCGACACGGGGCTGCCGGTGCAGGAGATCAAGCAGCTCGTGCGCGACTGCCTCGCAGGCACGATCGACCGCGACGAGCAGGTGGTGAAGGCGACGGATCGGCGCGGCAAAGCGATCACCTGCCGCGTCACGTGCATGCCGCTGCAGAGCGGCGCCGGCGACCGCCGCGACGGCGTCATCCTGCTGATGGAAGAGATCCTCGACGAGCCGTCAGGTTGATGGGCCGGCGCCAGCGGCCGGGTCTGCGCATACTGGTTCAGTGGCCTTGAACGGGTCAGCGTCGAAGCTACCCCGCGCGGGCTGAAACGCCCGCGCTACAGGTAACCGCGCTGCAGGTGACCCGCGCTACAGGTGAGATGAGCCTTCAGTGCCCTGCTAGGTGATCGATGATGTTTCGCTGCTCGCGACGCTGGCGCGAACGAGAGAGTGGGCGCGAGCCGTCACCGATCTCACGCGATTGCGTCATCGTGTCTTCGACAACTCGGAGTCGTTAGGGGCATGCTCCGAAATGCGAGGCCGCAAACTGCAGATCCGTGGAGTTGATCGTGCCGTTCTTGTCCATGTCGAAATCGAGAATGTAGCCGGGATTCGTGGAGGGGCCGAAGGCGGTGGCGATCTGCTGCAGGTCAGTCGAGTTGACCGTGAGGTTGCCGTCGACTGACGCGATCTCCTTCGCGTCGCCACAGCCGTCGCCGTCGGTATTCGTTGCCTGCGGGTTGGTGTCGTAGAAGCAGATCTCGATCACGTCACGCACGCCGTCTCCATCGGCGTCTCCCGACGGTCCGCAATCCGCCGTTGCCGGTTTTGATGCGGGATTGGTGGGATCGGTGCCGAGCGCGCACTCGGCGCCATCGAGATAGCGATCGCCGTCCGTGTCTTCCTTCGACGGATCTGTGGCGGCGGTAGCACCCGGACACAGCGCGTGCGACGAGCCGCCCGGCCCCAGATTGAGCTCGTCCGTATTCGACAGTCCATCGTTGTCGATGTCGGGATCGCAGGCATCGCCGAGGAGATCGCTGTTGGCCCGGGTGAGGTCGTCGTACGGCTTGGCCGGATGCAGGTTCACGAGGTTGCGATCGTAGTTCGTTTGTCCGTAGTTCGCGACCGTCGGGCAGTTGTCGACGACGTCCGGGATCAAGTCGCCATCGGCGTCCGGCAACGTGTAGTTGGAGAAGAACGACCAGATCAGGTCCGTCGCGCTGATCTGGTGTGTCGTATAGCCGAGGCTCGGGACGTCGAACGATCCGGGCCAAGTGTGGCCGCCGCCATCAACGGCATAAAGCTCGACGACGGCGCCGTTCGCGCACGAGCCGTACTGCACGAGCCTCACTTCAGTACCGATCTGCGACTCCTGCCGCGTGCCGCCACAGCCGTTGTGCGCCGCCCAGTCGGAGAGCACGTCCTCGGCCGGGGTGTTGTCGTCGATCGGCAGGCGATAGACGATGCTGCTGCCGCCGCCGTTAAATGGAACCGTTGGGTCGGCGGTGCCGTGGAAGGCGATCATCGGCCGCGGAGCCGTGTCGGGGCAGGTCTCCGCCGGGTTGAGATTCAGCGACATGGGCGCGTAGTAGGCGCCGGCGACGGGGGCGAAGGCGGCGATGCGGCTCGAGAGGCTGCAGGCGAGGCGGACGGACATCATCGCGCCGTTGGAGATGCCGCTGGTGTAGACGCGGCTCTGGTCGATGCAGCTCGACGCGATCAGCGAATCAATGATGGCGCTGGTGAACGCGACGTCGTCGGGCTGCGGTGGCGCGAACTGCCATGCGTTCCAGCCTTGGGGGGAAGGAGGGACGCCATCGGGGAAGACGGCGATGAAGCCGGCGCTGTCTGACTTCGCCGAGAAGCCGCTGTAGACCTCCTGCTCGATAGCGTTGGAACCGTGGCCGTGGAAGCTGAAGACGACGGGCACGGGGCTGGCGCCGGTGTACGAGGCCGGAACATGCACGCGGTACGAGCGCGTGAGGCCGCCGCTGACGAGCGACTTCACGGTCGTGCCTGATGGCTGCGGGCGCGCGGGGCTGCAGGTCTCGCCCGTGGCGAAGGCGTGGGGTGGGGCCGCCGACGGCCACGCAGCAGCCGCGAGGGCGCCGATGAGGATCATCGCCAGAAGCAGCACGCCCTTCATGGGTCTTCCTTCCGAGTAGCGGGGTTGGGCGCATCGTAGTCGGAGCCGAGCATGGCGTCAACTGCCCTGAGATGCCATCTCGTGGAGTTCGCGGCGTCACTATCTGGTCATCGTGGCCTGAAGGACAGACGAAGACTACGCAGGCGGGCTCGATTTCCGTCGTCATCGGCAATTTGATCTATGCGGTCGCGATGAGGCGGACATCGAGGTGCGGCGATGCGAGCAGCAACTGATCGGCGAGAGAGCGCGAGACGAGGCGACGAAGGCCGCCGCGCCGTTCGTGAGCGAGGACGACGTCGTTCTACTCAGTCGTTCCTCCTGGAGCCGAAGCGAGCGACTCGCCGGCTAGAAGAGAGGCTTGGTCTTCGCATCGTCTTCCGGAGGTTTCATGAGTTCCCGTAGCCAGAGCAGCGCCCAGGTGGTTTGCATCAGCGTGTCCAACAGATAAATCTTCGAGATGCGACCACGAACGCTGTAGAAGAAACTGATGGACGCAAGCGCGCTGCTCACGCCGAAAGCGAGTAGGCCCGTTCTTCGCGACTCGACATCACCGGTACGCGCCGCGAGCACCGAGTGCAGTCCGACGAGGGTCAGCAGACAGCCCACCGTCTTCACGAGCCAAAGATCCGCCTTCGGACCGGTGACGGCCTGGAAGGACTTCATGCTCGCGAGCGGCCACATGCCTGTCGCGACCATGAAAGCCCCGTGGGCCACGGCCAAGAGTCGCACGTTGGTGCGCTCCGGCGAGGTCGTTCGCTCGACTGGTTCACATCGCATGTTGGCCATTGGCCGGATCATCGAGAAATCCGCTCGCTGGACATGTACCGGCGGCCGAGATTCATCTCAGTGGCCGACGCGCCAGGACACGCGGAGGATCAAGCTCGACGCGCGAGAAGGACGATGACCACGATGATCAAGATCAGAACGAGTACTCCGCCACCGATGTACATAAGGCCTCCTGAGTGTTGGTTCCCTGCGATTTCGCGTAAAGGCTTACGGCGCCAAACCCTGCGCGGGCCGGCCACGTTGACGCTGTGGGCGCGGACGAGGGAGTCCATACGGCATAGCATCAACGCGGCTATTTTGATGCCTACGCGTGGCTCACATCGTTTGGCCGGACGCCGGCAACGTTGCAATTCTGTGACGGCGCCACGGGCCCACATGGGAGTTCTGCGGTGCGATAAGGCACAGTTTGAGCAGACGACCGCGACTCCGTGTGAGGGAACCACGCAAGTCACCGCGCTGGACGTTGAATGTATGGAACGTCGCGCCATGTGCGTTCTTGCGATTGATGACGATCCAGCGATCTTGCGAACGGTCGCCCACGCGTTGCGCTCGGGCGCCCGGCTACTCCGCATCGCATCGCGTCGCCGAAGATCGGGACTCGATGCTATGCGGTGGCGATGAGATGGACGTCGAGGTGCGGCGACGCGAGCATCAACTGATCGGCGAGAGAGCGCGAGACGAGGCGCCGAAGGCCGCCGCGCCGTTCGTGGGCGAGCACGACGTGATTCACGGCCTCGGCCTGGATCAACGCCGTGAGCGTCGCTGCATCGGCTGCCGATCCGGCTTCGAGCGGCAGCACCCGCGCGCCAAGATCTTCCGCCAGCTCGACGGTGCGCGCCAGCTCGCGCTCTGCTTCGCCATCGATCGGGTGCTTTACGTACGCCACCAGAAGATCGGCGTGCAGGCCCTGCGCGATGCGCCAGCCGCGGCGAATGAGCGTACGCGAGAACGTGCGCTCATCGACGTAGACGAGGACATGCTGATCGACGTCGGCGCGGCGCGATGTGATCTCTCGCATATAGGTGTCGAGTTGCGCATCGACTTCCTGCGCCGTGCGTCTCAACGCGATCTCTCGAAGAGCAGCGAGGTTTTCCGCGCGAAAGAAGCCGTCGAGCGCCTGTGCCGCCTGAGCGGCGGGATAGACGTTGCCGTGGCGCATGCGGGCGCGCGCCGCCTCCGGCGAGAGGTCGATCAGGATCAACTCGTCGGCGTCGTCGACGACGGAGTCCGGGATTGTCTCGCGAACGCCCACTCCGGTGATCGATTGCACCGTATCGTTGAGACTCTCAAGATGCTGGACGTTGAGCGTCGAGACGACATTGATCCGCGCATCGCGCAGGACAGCGACGTCTTCGTAACGCTTCTCGCGCTCGGAGCCGGGAGCGTTCGTGTGTGCTAACTCGTCGACGAGGCAGACCGCCGGCCGCCGCCGGATGATGGCGCTGACGTCCATCTCTTCGACGGTCACGCCGCGATACTCGACGCGCTTACGGGGCACGACTTCGAGTCCGTCGAGGATCGCTTCCGTCTGTGGCCGTCGGTGCGTTTCGACGAATCCGACGATGACGTCCTCGCCGTAACTCTTGCGCCTGTGCGCCTCGTCCAACATCGCGTAGGTCTTACCGACGCCGGCGAAGGCTCCGAGATAGATGCGCAGTGATCCTCGGTCGGAGTCCGCCCTGGCTTCGCGCTTGGCCCGAAGTAGCGCCGCCTCGGGATCGGAGCGTTCGCTCATGCTGCGCCGTGCGTCGTGCGCGCGAACATAGCCACCACCGTCGCGGCCAACACGAGTGGCGCATCATGTTTCGCGAGGATCGTTGCCCCGAATTCGTCCGCGATTCTGACCAACGACGCCTTCGGTGGCATCGACGGGATGAGGAACACGAATTTCGTCTCGGCGCCAGCGCGGAGCAATGATCGGATGTCGACGAGATTCTCGTCACCGTCGAGCGCGATCACCATCACCGATGGACGCTGCTTCACCATCCGCAGGGCGCCTTGCAGCGGCCGGAGCGGTTGGACCGCCGTCACGGTGAACCGTAGTGTGGCGAGCGACGCCGCATACCTGATCAACGACGAAGGGTCGCCGTCGACGATCATGAGCCGCGGCAACGCGGATCCGCTGGGAGCCGGCGACGATCGGCTATTGACCCGCAATGGTGGTCTCCGGAACCGGCGCAATCACAGGCGCACCATACCGCGCGTCGAGTGCGAGGTTGACTCTGAGCACATTGACGCGCGCCTCGCCAAGCACAGCGAATGTCGAGTTGTCCGTGTACTTGTCGACGATCGCTTTGACATCAGCCGTCGGGACACCGCGCTCCTTTGCAACGCGTGCGATCTGAATCTCCGCGTATGCGGGCGAGATGTGAGGATCGAGTCCGCTGCCCGCTGCCGTGACGGCATCGACTGGCACCCTGGCGTCATCGGCGAGCCCATTGTCCTGTCGCACGGCCTTGACATCCGCGGCGACGCGGTCAGCCAGCACCTGGCTCGATGGTCCGAGGTTGGATCCCGACGACGCGCTGGCGTCGTAGCCCGCGCCGGCGCTGGATGGCCGCGGGTGGAAGTACGCGGGCGAGGAGAAATTCTGTCCAACCAGCGACGAACCCACGTCCTGCCCGTTGACCTTCACGATGCTTCCGTTCGCCTGGCGGTTGAACAGCGTTTGCGCGATCCCCGTGATCATGTACGGATACGCCAGTCCCGTCAGCACCGTGAAGGCGACAAGCGCGATGACCGCCGTCCGGAAGTCCCTGATCGCATTCTGGAGCATCGTGTCTTCTTTCTGCTTAGTTCAGGTGGAGCACCACGAGGATGATGTCGATGAGCTTGATTCCGATGAACGGCGCGATGATGCCGCCGACGCCATAGATCAGCAGGTTGCCGCGCAAGATCTGGGCGGCGGGCGCGGCGCGATAGGTCACTCCCTTTAACGCCAGCGGCACGAGGGCGATGATGATCAGCGCGTTGAAGATGACAGCCGACAGGATCGCGCTGTTGGGCGTGGAGAGGCGCATGACGTTCATCTTGTCGAGCTGCGGGTAGATGCCGATGAACATCGCCGGGATGATCGCGAAGTATTTCGAGACGTCGTTGGCGATGCTGAATGTCGTGAGCGCGCCGCGTGTCATCAACATCTGCTTGCCGACCGCGACGACCTCGACGAGCTTCGTCGGATCGGAGTCGAGGTCCACCATGTTGGCGGCTTCTTTGGCTGCCGCCGTGCCGCTGTTCATCGCGACGCCGACGTCAGCCTGGGCGAGCGCCGGCGCATCGTTCGTGCCGTCGCCGGTCATCGCGACGAGCCGTCCTTTTGCCTGTTCGTCCCTGATCAGCTGCATCTTGTCTTCGGGCTTCGCCTCCGCGACGAAGTCGTCAACACCAGCCTCGGCGGCGATTGTCGCCGCCGTGAGCTTGTTGTCGCCCGTGATCATTACGGTGCGGATGCCGGCACGGCGCATCTCCTCGAACTTCGCCTTGATGCCCGGCTTGACGGTGTCCTTGAGGTAGATGACGCCCAGCACGTCATCGCCATCGACGACGGCCAAGGGCGTCCCGCCCGCCATGCCGATGCGGGTGGAGACGGTCTCGAGGTCGGACGGAATCTGACGGGCGAGCTTCGAAACTGCATCGACGGCGCCCTTCATCACCCGGCGGCCGTTCGTCTGGATGCCGCTCATCCGCGTCTCAGCCGTAAATGGGATCATCTCGGCCATCGGATCGATGGCGCGCACGCCCTCGTACCCGAGTGAACGCGCCAGCGTGACGATCGACTTCCCCTCCGGCGTCTCGTCAGAGAGCGACGACTGGAGCGCCGCGAGCGCAACCTCCTTCTCGCTGTGGCCACCGACCGGGATAAACTCCGCCGCGAGTCGGTTGCCGAACGTGATCGTGCCGGTCTTATCGAGCAGCAGGGTGTCGATGTCGCCCGCCGTCTCGACTGCCTTGCCCGACATCGCCAGCACGTTGCGCTGCACCATGCGGTCCATACCGGCGATGCCGATCGCCGACAGCAGCCCGCCGATCGTCGTCGGTATCAGGCAGACGAGCAGGGCGACGAGCGCCGTAGTCGTGACGTCTCCATCGAGGTAGTTGGCGAATGGCCGGATGGTGCCGACGGCGAGCACGAAGATGATCGTGAAGGTCGCCAGCAGGATGTTGAGCGCGATCTCATTGGGCGTCTTCTGCCGCGACGCGCCTTCGACGAGGGCGATCATCCGGTCGAGGAAGCTCTCGCCAGGGTTGGCCGAGATGCGGATGCGCAGGAAGTCGCTGACGATCGTCGTCCCGCCGGTCACGGAACTGCGGATGTCTGTGCCCGGCTCCTTGAGGACGGGAGCGGACTCGCCTGTGATGGCTGCCTCGCTCACGTACGCGACACCTTCGACCACATCACCGTCGCCGGGAATGTCGTCGCCGGCGTCGACGCGGATGATGTCGCCCATCCGCAGCTCGGACGACGAGACCTGCTCCAGGCGTCCATCGCGCTCGCGCTTCGCGATCGTATCGCGTTTCATGGCGCGCAGCGTGTTTGCCTGTGCCTTGCCACGACCCTCAGCCATCGCTTCAGCAAAATTCGCGAAGAGGACGGTAAACCACAACCAGAGTGACACAGCGCCGGTGAAGAATTTCGGCTCGCTCCGGCTGCCGAGAACCTCATCGAGGAACATGTACGTCGTGACGGCAGCGCCGATCTCGACGACGAGCATGACCGGGTTGGCCAGGAGATGCCGCGGGTTGAGCTTCATGAACGAGTCGACCGTCGCCTGGCGGATGATCGGCAAGTTCCAAATGGACGTACGCGACTTGCGCGCCTGGGCGATCTCGGAGCGGTGCTCCGACTCCGTCTCGACCGCTGGTGGCAATTTCTGATCGATCATGCTCGCCTCTCCTATGACAGCACGCCGGCGTGGACGAGGAAGTGCTCGGCAATCGGTCCCAGCGCGAGCGCCGGGAAAAACGTCAGGCCGCCGACGATGATCACGACGCCGACGAGGAAGCCCGTGAACAGAAGTGAGTTCGTCGGTAGCGTGCCCGCGGTCTCAGGCACGTTTTTCTTTTGCGCGAGCGCGCCGGCGAGCGCGAGGATCGCCAGCATCGGCACGAATCGCGTGATGAGCATCGTGACGCCACCCGTCGTGTTGTAGAACGACGTGTTGGCGGTGAGGCCGGCGAACGCCGAGCCGTTGTTGCCGCCGAACGAGGAATATGCGTAGAGGATCTCCGAGTAGCCGTGGGCGCCCGCGTTCAGCGGTCCCGCCTGACCCTGCTTGACCGAGACGGCAATCGCCGTCATCAGCAGCATGAACGCCGAGGTGATCAGAAAGTAGATGCCGGCAAGCTTCATCTCCTTCGGCCCGATCTTCTTGCCGAGGTACTCCGGGGTGCGGCCGATCATCAAGCCGGCGATGAAGACGGCGATGATGGCGAAGACGAGCATGCCATAGAGGCCCGACCCGACGCCGCCGAACACGATCTCGCCTAAGTGCAGATTGAAGAGCGGAATCAGGCCGCCGAGCGGCGTATAGCTGTCGTGCATCGAGTTGACGGAGCCGTTGGAGGCATCGGTTGTCGCGACGGCCCAGATGGCCGAGTCGGCGATGCCGAAGCGGACCTCCTTGCCCTCCATGTTGCCGCCGGACGATGCCTGGTCACCGGTGTGATATGCCTGGTCGACGCCGGCGCTGGCCAGCGTCGGATTGCCAGTCTGTTCGGCGGCGTAGGTGAAGAACGCGCCCGCCAAGAAGATGATGGACATCGCCGCAAAGATCGCCCACCCCTGGCCGGTTTTCTTGACCATCTTGCCGAACGTGTAGGTCAGGCCGGCCGGGATGAGGAAAATCGCCACACCCTCAAGGAAGTTCGAGAACGGCGTCGGGTTCTCAAAGGGCGTCGCCGAGTTCGCGTTGAAGAAGCCGCCGCCGTTCGTTCCGAGCTGCTTGATCGAGACCTGCGAGGCAGCCGGGCCCATCGCCAGGATCTGCTTCGCTCCCTCGACTGTGGTGATTTCCTTGTACGAGCTGAAGTTCTGGATGACGCCCTGTGAGACGAGCACAATTGCGAGCACGATCGAGAGTGGCAGCAAGATCCATAACGTGCAACGCGTGAGGTCGACCCAGAAGTTGCCGAGGTCCGTCGTCGTCTTGCGAACGAACCCGCGGATCAGGACGATGACGACAACGATGCCGACTGCCGCCGAGACGAAATTCTGCACGGTGAGCGCCACCATCTGTGAGAGGTAGCTCATCGTCGACTCGCCGCCGTATGACTGCCAGTTGGTGTTCGTTGTGAAGCTGGCGGCGGTGTTGAATGCGAGGTGCGATGTCGTGCCGGGAAGCTCCTGCGGGTTCAGGGGCAAGTGGCCCTGCGCGCGCAGGATCGCGTAGACGGCGAACATGCTGAGCGCGCTGAAGATCATCACGCTCAGCGCGTAACGCTTCCAGTCCATCTCCTTGTTCTCGTCGACGAAGAAGACGCGATAGACCACGCGCTCGACCGGCGCGAAGACACGCTTCGAGAGCACGACCTCCCCCTCGAAGACGGCTGCCATGTAAGCGCCCAGCGGCTTTGTCAGCGCGAGGACGACGAGGAAGTACAGGAGGATGTGAATAACACCACTGACTGTCATAGCGATCCCCCTAGAACCACTCGGGCCGGATCAAGGCGAAGATCAGGTACAGCATGATGATGCTGGCGCCGATCGAGAGGATGATGTTCTCCATGACCTACACCTTCTCCAGCGCCCAGATGGACGCGATGATCACGAAAAATATGCATAAGCTGACGACGACGAAAACCACGTCGGGGTTCATTCTCGCTGTCCTTCACTGGCAGTTGCGGTGGACGGGCTGAACTCGTTCACGGCGCGAACCAGCGCGTCGATCGGAAATGGCTTCTGCAACACCCGATGCGGTTTGAACTCGTCGATCCGCTTCTGCGCGATTGGCGCGGCAGAGATGATCACGACATGCAGGCGTTCCCGATCGTGATCACTCAGGCGTCGCAAGATCTCCCAACCGGTGAGATCCGGAAGGTTCACGTCGAGGATGACCACGTCCGGCCAGTCCGAGGCGATGCTGAGCAGCGCCGCTTCGGCGGTCTCTACCATCGTCACGTCGCGTTGGCGTGCCCGAAGATTGCGGGCGATCACGTCCGCCAGGGCCGCTTCGTCTTCGACGAGAAGAATTCGCATGACCGCAATCTAGTGCGGCGTGCGTTTGCGCAGCGTACGGGCCACGTGCGCGGGCATCAGGATGTTGTCAGGATTCGGGATCGGCGTCGATCAGCCGATATCCGACTCCCGGATCTGTACGACTGACTCGTGGGGCT
>JBBQVO010000083.1:0-13977 GCA_038211505.1 Dehalococcoidia bacterium
TATCTCTTCGTCATCGTCCACAACATCGTCTACGACGCGGCGGCGCAGCGCCTCAGCACGAACGAGCTCAATCTCTACGTCGGCGCCAACTACGTCGTGACGGTGCATCGCTCGCCCGTCCGCGCGATCGCCGAAGTGCGCCGTCGTGCCGAGCTGCATGCGCTGGTGCTCGAGCGCGGCGCCGGCTTTCTCGCGCACGCGCTGATCGACGTCGTCGTCGATGATTTTCATCCGGTCGTCGAGACGATCGACGATCAGGTGGCGACGATCGAAGAGCAGGTGCTCGACAATCCCCAACGATCGACGCTTGAAGCCGTGTTGCGGTTGAAGCGCAACGCGCAGCGCCTGAAGCGATCGATCCTGCCGCAGCGCGACGTCATCAACCGCTTCTCGCGCAACGAATATCCGAAGCTGATCGCGGCCGACGCCATCATGTACTTCCGCGACATCTACGATCATACGGTGCGCGTCGAAGAGACGATCGAGACGGTGCGCGATCTCGCCGACAGCGCGCTCAACACCTACCTCTCGTCCGTCAACAACCGCATCAACGAAGTGATGAAGACGCTGGCGGTGGTGACCGTTATCTTCCTGCCGCTGACGCTGATCGCCGGCATCTACGGCACGAACTTCCACCACATTCCGGAGTACGGCTACCGCTACGGCTACGGCATCATGCTGCTCGTCATGCTCGCCGTCGCCCTCGCCCTCGCCGCCTGGTTCAAGATCCGCCACTGGTACTGACGCTGGTCACTGGTGACTGGTGACTGGTGGCTCGGGACTGGTGACTGGTGGCTGCCGACCGGCGACAGGTGTGCCACCACCGTCGTCCTGAACGCGCCCGGAACTGTCATCCTGAACGCGCCCAGTACTGTCATCCTGAACGCAGTGAAGGATCTCTCCGAAACCGCGACACTGAACCGATCGAGGATGATGCCGTTGGCCGCCCGTGACTGGTGCGCTACCACGGTCATGCTCAGCCACCCACTGTCATCCTGAACGAAGTGATGGACCTTTTTTGGTTACGCTGGCTGCCGCGTCCTCAGAGGCACCTGGTCGACTGCGCACGACCGGATTGGGCTCGGTAGCAGTACCACATGGTGGTGACACCGGAGAGATTCTTCACTTCGTTCAGAATGACAAATCGAGAACGCCCAGCGTCGCGCCGGATCATCCGGGAGTTACGCGGCTGGGACGCGTGATCGGTACATGACTGACACTCCACTAACCATCATCGCCTACTCCGACTACGTGTGCCCCTGGTGCTACATCGGCCTCGAGCGCATCGAACGCCTGCAACGCGCGCTCCCGGTCGAGGTGACGTGGAGGCCGTTCGAGCTGCATCCTGAGACACCGCGCTCGGGCGCCGACCTCCGCGGGCGCCTCGGCGGCAGCGAGCGCGCCCGCGCCTATCGCGACAACATCCTCAACCTCGCCCGCGACTCCGGGCTGGGGATGCGGATGCCGATGGTCGTCGCGAATTCCCACCTCGCGCTCGAGGCGGCCGAATGCGCCCGCGCCCAGGCAGCGAACGTTGGAGACACACACTTGTTCAACGCGTTTCATCGCGCGCTCTTCATGGCCTATTTCGAGCAGGGTCGCGATCTTGGCGCTGCGGAGGTGCTGTGCGACATCGCGCGCGCGACCGGCGTCGATGATCAGATGTTGCGGCAGGCATTGGCGGACGAGCGCTATGCGCGCTTCATCGATGAGACCACGGCGGCCGCGCGCAACGACGAGATCCTCAGCACGCCGACGTTCGTCTTCGAGGGCGGATTTAGACTCACCGGAGCGCAGGATGACGCCGTATTCGCGAGCGTGACATCGCGGCTACTGGCGCGGCGCGCGGCGGCAGAATAGTGCGTATAACGCGCGAATGAACATCATTCAGCATAGAAGTGCCGGTTTTCACAAGAATATGGCTCGTCAACGTCAGAAAATATTGACGTAGTAGCATGGAACTGCGATTACCACCGCGGAAGCGGAACGTGGCTTCGGTTTTCGCAACTGAACTGCAACATGCATTCATATTCAGGAATTGTTGCGTCACTCCGGCCCGATGTCCGCATTTTTAGGGGGTTGACATGTTGGTTACCGGATGATTACATGTCGGCACTGGTGCTTTCTGTCCTATCCCCCGCCACGGCATGGACTGGCCCAACTGAATACGTTCTTCCCGCCAAGGAAGGAGCGCAATAACGAGAGGGCTTCTCGCTGACTCTCGTATTGCATGCCTGAAAGAAGGCAGTATCCGGCTGGTCTTTCGATCGTCGTGGGTGCGCCCCGCCACCGAACCGCACTCCACTCACGACTGGCCGGCAATCTCGGTAGCACGGGATTTGGTAATCGGTAGGCGTTCGCTCGGGCGGCGCAAGGACAAAGGAGGTGCGGTAAGTCCCGTTTAGTCGTTAGCCCTACAGAACCTTAATCAGTAATTCAGGAGGATCACCTTCATGCCAAAGAAGCTCACCATCCTTGGTGCGCTGACGGTGCTGGTGCTCGGAGCGTTGGGAATCTTTCACAGCAGCGGCGCAAACGCTGCCCTTCCTGTACAGACGTTCTCGAACACCGGCCCGAATCCAATTGACTACGACATCTGCTATGGCGGCGCCTACCCGAACGGCGCGCTCGCCTGTGGCGTCGGCTCGTCCGACACCTACGCCGGCACCCCCGGCGCAACCGTCAACCAGTACTCGCTGACCTCGCTCCCGGCGGGCAACCGCCTGACGCTCCCGGTTGGGTACACGCCGACGGGCGCATCGACCGGCTTCAGGGGCGTTCCGCTCGCTTGCGGCGCGCTCGACGCCTTCAACCAGTGCACGGCTGGCACGATCGGTGGCTCGGTGCAGGCACGCGCGGACATTCTGTGTGACACCACGCAGGACATCCTCGCCACATCTAGCAGCACCCCCGGTTCCTGGCCAAGGGGCAACGGCGGCGCGGGCGAATGGGACGGATACCCCTTCACCCGAATCGCGGCGAACGCTGCCAACGGTGGCGGTGGTATCCCGACGGTGAACCCGGCGAATGACAACTCGTACGTGGATGTCATCCGGCCGTTCCCGGTCTCGTTCACGTTTGAGTCGCAGGATCGCGCGGATCTGACGGCTTTGTGGCTGAGCGGCGCCGCACTCTTCCCGATTACGTCCATTCCGCTGCAGAACGCGATCTACCGCATGCCGGCTTCATACCCGGCGACGCAGCCGATTGACGCATCCGTGGCGCTGCTCGGTGGAAACCCGGGCAACCCGCCGACGAACGACTACACCTGCCTCGACTCCCCGCAGGACAGTATCGCCAACCAGCAGATCATTCTGCCGACGACGCCTGGCGACTACGTCCGCTGGACGGTCTTCACCTCCGCCGCGGACTTCCGCAACGGTGAGGTCGCCCGCATCCTCGACACGCAGTGCGTGCACGTCGGCCCGACGAACATCGCCCCGGTCTGCGACCTGAGCGACGCTGACGGCGACCTCGTGCCGGCAGCCGTCGAGAACATCCTCGGCTCCAGCCCGACCAACCCGGACACGGACGCCGACGGTTCCAGCGACTACGCTGAAATCTTCGAGTTCACTAACCCCGTGGTGGCAGACACCGACGGCGACGGTTCGCTGGACAAGCACGACAACGGCGCCGACGAGAACGTGGCCACGGTCACGACCGTCGACGACACGACCGCTGACGACAACTGCCCGGCAGTTGCCAACCCCTCGCAGGCCAACACGGACTCTGCGAACGACTTCACGCAGACGCCGGCGCTCGGGTTCACCGACAACACGAACCCCCACCAGGACACGCTTGGTGACGCCTGCGACACGGACGACGACAACGACTCTCTTACGGACGTGGCCGAAGGCAACGTCACGATCATGAGCCACGGCTCGCCGGCCACCTTCTGCGTCGGTGACGCGACGGGTGTCGCACCTTTGGTGACGATTAGCCCGACGAACGCCGACAGCGACGCCGACCTCGGTCTGGACGGACGCGAGTGTCTGTTCAGCAGCCGGCCCGACGACGCAACAAGCCGCTTCCCGGCAGCTGCTGCTGGTGAAGACGCCGACGCCGACGCGCTGTTCGCTCCTGGCTTCGGTGCCACGGCGAACGGTCGCGCTGAGAAGCAACTGCGCACGGAGAAGATCTCGATCTCGACCGGTTCGCAGACGGACAACCCCGATGGCGACGGTAACACCACGGGAGAGAACGACGCTGACAGCGACAACGACGGTCTCCGCGACGGTATCGAGGTCAAGTTCTACGCGACTGACCCGACCAACGCTGACTCCGACGGCGACGGCTGCCCCGACGGTAAGGAAGCTGGCGACATCAACGGCAGCCGTGGTGTGACGTCGACTGACCTCGGTCAGATCGCCGCTCGCTTCGGTAACTACCGCGCCCCGAACGGCACGGTCGTCCAGGCTCCGACCGCCGCGAACAAGCAGAACTACGACTACGACAAGAACGGCTCGATCTCTTCGACCGACCTCGGTCTCGTCGCAGCTCAATTCGGCAACTGTGGTGTCCAGCTGGGCAAGACGGTTGTGAACCACTAGATCGAACGTAGGAGGATCTTCGGATCCTCGTGGGCGGCGGCGCCCGGCCGGAGTGCCGGGCGCCGCTCACCACCAACTCATCCCCCCGCCACGTGTCCACCATTCATCTCCGCAGGAGCATGGAAGCTTCCCAGCGGCGGCAACGCATTGCTGATGAGGAAGTCGTGTCAGACACACTGACCCTGGGTTCGAGAGATATGCAGCGGATCAACCGCCAGCCGCTCGCCATCGCGCTCTCGCCGGTCACGGCGGGCGTCGGCATCGCGCTGGTGACCTTCGTCGCCTATCTGCTGACCCTGGCCCCCGACGTCTACAGCCTCGATAGTCCGGAGCTCGCCGCCGCGGCCTACCGCCTCGGCATCGCGCATCCTCCCGGCTACCCGCTGTACACGCTCGTTGGCTGGCTGTTCTCGCACGCCTTCCCGATTGGCAATGTGGCCTTCCGCCTCAACCTGCTCTCCGCGATGTTCGCCGTCGCCGCCAGCGTGCTGATGTACGCCCTGGCGCTGCGGCTGACGGCGCGGCCCGTGGCGGCGGCCACCGGCGCGCTCGCGCTCGCCTTCTCGTACTACTTCTGGGCCGATGCCCTCGCCGCCGAGATCTACACACTCGATGCGGCCCTCTTCGCCGGCTTGCTGCTCGCCGCATACGCGTGGCGCGCGCAGCCCACCGCCGGCCGCGCCTCCATCGTCGGTCTTGCGCTCGGCCTCGGCCTCGCGACGCGGACGACGACGCTGCTCTACGTGCCGGCGCTCGCGGCTTTCGCCTGGGTCGCCGGTGAGCGAGCGCCGCGCATGTATGCGACAGCCATCGCCGGCGCCTGCGCCGGACTGCTCTTCTACCTGTACCTGCCGCTGCGCTCCGCCGCCGGCGTCAACGTCGGACCGGGCGACTACGGCATCGATGGTTCGCTGCATGTCTGGAACCTCGCCAGCATTGGCGGCTTCTGGAGCCACGTGTCGGCGTCCGCCTTTCAGAGCGACGCCTTCGCCTACGGACCGCTCGGCATCCTCCGGCAGACCGGCATCTTCGGCGGCCAGCTCGCCGGGTCGTTTCTGGTCGTCGGTATCCCGCTGGGCATCGCCGGCATCGTCCGGCAGTGGCAGTCCGATCGCGCGCTGCTCTTGCTGATCGGCGGCACTGCGCTGCCTGTGACCATCTTCTTCATCAACTACGGCGCGCTCGATAAGGAGTTCATGTTCCTGCCGGCGTACGTCGCCTGGGCGCTTTGGGCGGCCATCGGCGTCGATTGGGCGCTCGAGGCCGCCGGGTTAGCCACGGGCTCGGCCTGGGGCGCGCTGGCGCTGGCGCTGCCGCTGGCGGCGCTGGCCGTGAACCTGCCCTTGGTGACGCTGCATGGCGAGCATCGCGTTCGCCAGACATCCGAGCAGTTTCTCGCCAAGGTGCCGCAGGGCGCGATCGTCTACGGCCCGTTTCTCGATGTCGCGCCGTTCCAGTACCTGCAGAACGTCGAAGGCGCCCGCACCGATGTGCGGTTTGTCAACAGCTGGACGGTTGACGACGCGTTTCTGCTCTCACTTGCCGCAGCAAACGTCGGCACGACGCCGTTGTTTGTAACGGAGGATTACGGGGCGCTCCACGGCCTGTACCAACTCGTGCCCGTCGCGCGCGGCGGTACGGGGTTTGAGGTGCGACCGTTGACGAAAGGCTGACGAAGGCATCACTCTCGTCCGCGCGCGTGCGAACAGTGCGCGCTCATGGACGGATGTATATGCAAGCAAGGCGGTGTGGCTGCTTCCACGGCGCAGAACCGTGGAAAGAACGTTGAAGGAGGTGCAAGAGACAGACACAAAAAAAACAAGCACAGCTTATTCGAGGGTTCGTGCTCTGAACCCGACAGCCCTACACCGTAGGAGGTTTTAGTCTTGAAGAAGCCCCAAGCATTGATCGGCCTCTTGGCCGCTCTGGGGACCGCGATCGGCGTGCTCGTAGCTGTTGTTGGCCTGCCTTACGGCCGCCTCAACTACACCGCCTTCGCAGGTCTCTACCACTATGGCGGCACGCCGGCCATCGGCGTTGTCGACTTCTCGATCGACTGTGACACGGTCACACCTGGTATCCAGGACAAGTGCAATGTGCCCTTTGGCCCCGGTACCCGCGATGTCGGTCTCGTCATCGAGAACAACACCGCCTCAGCGATTTTGGACCTCAGCTCGTTCAACTTCGAGACGGTGAACCCGGACACGTCGAAGATCGTCGCTCCGGCGGTCGGAGTCTGTCCGTTCGACTGTAACCCTGACTTCAATCAGGCACAGGTCACCGGCAGCTGGTCTTGCAGCCCGCCGACCCCTGTCCCGGATGACGAAGGTCTCGCGGGTTACCCCGGTCCCGCAGTGAACAACCCGGCCACGCAGCACTCCTTCCTGAGCTGCTTCGTGAACGACACCGGCCCGGACATTCTGCCCGGCACGGCGCTCACGGTGGCCTTCGTTCACTACAACATCAACTACACCGGCCCGGCGGCCGCCACGGTGACCCTGACGACCGAGAACTTCTCGGCTGGCAACACCGTTGACGGTATCCCCACCGGTAGCTGCAACCCGGCCGTGGACGCGCCGGTGCAGTGCTTCCCGGCCGACCTGATCTTCGCGCCGCCGACGCCGACCCCGGTGCCGCCGACCGCGACAGTGACGCTCACGCCGGTGCCGGCCACCGCGACGAACACGGTGCCGCCGACAAACACGTTCACGCCGGTCCCGCCGACGAACACGCCGACGCTCACCCCGACGGCGACGAACACCCCGGCGGGTGCTCGGGTTGTCAAGTCCCCGGAGGGCAACGCCAACAACACGGGTCCGGACCCGAAGGCGAACCTCTGGATCTGCATCCCGAACTTTGCTCCGTACCACCTGGGCGCGCTCGGTAACCCGACGACGTCCTACAATGCCGCCCAGACCGGCGAGACCTGCGGTGGTCCCGGCGAAGGCGACCTGCTCGTGTACGAGAAGGCCAGCGGCGTATCCACCGGCGACCAGAACGCCGACACGGTTCCCGATGGTCTTGGCGCATACGAATTCACAATCGAGTACGACAACTTCGTCATCCAGTCGGTCAACCCGTGCGACCTGGTGTTCAACCCGGCCAACAACGTGGTCTCCGGCAAGGGTGGCGCTGGCGACCCGCCGCGCGGCCCGGTCGACCAGGTGAACGGCTCGCACTGCCCGAACGACCCCAATGGCGCCGCCACGGGTCAGTGCACGCAGTCGCTCATTCTTGAGAACGTCATCCACTTCGGTTGTGTCACGACCGGACAGGCCCCGGGCCCGACCGGTGCGTTCGACCTGGCCGTTCTTGACCTGATCCCCCACCCCGACCTGCGGAACGACATCTTCCCGGGTAACAACAACGGTGTGGTCACGATCATCAAGGACAACGGTTGTGAGCTGGTGGACGTCTTCGGCCACGCGGTCGACGGCTCCATCAACGGTGGCCTCACGCCGGTTTGCGGCGACCTCGCCGTGACCGTCCGCATGCTGGAAGGCGACATCAACCTGGACTGCCAGGTCAACGTCACCGACGAGCAGGCGATCGCCAGCCACTATGGCGCGTTCTTCGGTAGCTTGCTCTACAGCAAGTTCCTCGACCTCGAGCCCGCTCTGCATGACCTTGACATCGACATCAAGGACATCCAGAAGGTCTTCGGTCGCGACGGATCCACGTGCCAGAACCCGATTCCGGCCCAGACGCCGGTTGGCCCGCCCGCTCCGTTCAGCTAACGAACGGAAACGGTAGGGTGCGACTGATGTCGTAACCGCAAACGGTTTCACAGAGGGGGGGAGCAGACGCGCAAGCGTCTGCTCCCCCATCTCTCATCCAGACCGCTGCGGCAAGCCAACGCGATGTAAGAATGCAGGAAGGAATGCGTTTGGACGAAGGACAACCAGGGCGCCGGCGGCGCCTCACGCAACCCGCGAGGCACTCGACGCGCCCGCGGACATCGGGAAGCAAGAGAACGAGACACGTAGGAGTACGGCGCGGTATGGGCAGAACTCAGAGTTGGTTGTTGGGTGGTGGTACGGCGCTTGCGCTCGCGGGAATGGCGCTGCTGTTCGGCACGACGGGCCGGGCATCGGGCGAAGGCAATGCGACGCTCAGTCTCAGTCCAGCGTCACAGAACGTCGCCGGCGGCAGCGGGCCGTTTAACATCGATATCAAAATTGGCAATGTGCAGAACTTAGGTGAGTACGAATTCACGTTGAAATTTGACCGAAATGTACTGGAATACGTGGGCATATCCGATCAAGGATTTCTCAGTAACGCCGGGCTTTCGCAAAACTGCTCGGTGGCGTTCGGTGACAGCGACATCAACCGCCTGGGACTCGTCAACTACGGTTGTTCGACCTCAGGCAGCGTCGAACAGTCCGGCGCAAGTGGCAGCGCGACGTTGGCAACCGTGGCATTCCGCCCCAAAGCGATCGGCAAATCAGACGTGACATTCTTCTCGGTGCCAGGGACGTGCGTGACGGACCAGTCCAACAAGAACTCGTGTGTCGTCGCGGACAGCGCGGGTAACAACATCCTCGTGCATACGCAGCTCGGTGACCCGGCGACGACGAACATCGACTTCACGGACAGCAGCGCGGCCGTCGCGGTGATCGACCCCAATGCCTCAACACCCACCGGCGTGCCCGCGACCGCGACGCATGTGCCGGTGGTCGCCACACCGAACACCCAGGCGACAGCGCAGGCTGTGCTCGGCACAAGCCGTCACCTCACCGATCCTGTCACCAACAGCGGCCCGTCGAATGGCGGCAGTGTGACGATCGACCCGATCACCGGCGCCGTCATCACCACGAACGGGACGTCCGGCAGCGGCGGCTCCGGTACCGGCACGAACGGTGGCAGTGGCACAGGCGACTCCGCGGTCGCCGGCACATCGACCGGCGGCGGCGCCAACGGCGGCAGTGGCAGTGGAACGAGCGGCAGCGGCGGCACGAACGCCGCCGGAAGCGCCAGCGGCTCCGCATCCGGCGGTCGCGCCCCGGGCAGTGCACCGGTCGCCGGCTTCGGCCCCGACCCGCAGCCGCCAAACCCGTGGCCGGCGCGCGGCGGCGGCATGCTGGCGCTCGGCGCGCTCGCCATCGGCGGCGGCATGATGATGCGAAGACGCGCGACGCAGCGACCCTAATCACTCAGCGAGGAGCATGACCGCAGAAACGAACAAGGAACGGAAGGGAATCCACGCCGGGCGCAGATGCCGATCAGACCAAGTTGGGGGAGACAACAAGGTCCGTCAAGGAGGAGTCAGTTGACTTTACGCCGTCTCTCTTCGCTGTTGATTCGCACCCTTCCGGTGGTCGCCGCCGCTATGGGCATCGTCCTCATTACGGCGTTCGATTCGCGCCACGCGCGACCAGCCGCCGCTGATCCGGCGTTCGGTACCGTAAAGATCAATCCGACGCAGCTGATCGTCATCCAGGGTCATCAGCTGACCCTGCCGGTGCAGTTCACCTCGTGCGCCGACCCGTTGACCTTCACAGGCACGGCGACCGGCGGGAATCACTTCACGCTGACCGATACGTCCCAGAATTGGACCACCAACCAGTGGGCGAACTACGCCGTGGACCTGACCGCGGGCATCGGCAGCCCGCAGACCCAGAAGATCGTCTCGAACACGAATAACACGCTGACGGTGGCGCCCGATTGGGGTTCCTCCGTATGGGCGGGGAGCGCCAGCACCGGCACCTCGACGACGCTGACGGACTACTCCGTCCAGCCCGGCGAGTGGTTCGCCAACCAGTGGGTGAACTACCTCGCCGAGATGCTCGGCCCAGCCGGTCCGGAAACGCGAACGGTCGTGTCGAGCACGCCGAACAGCGTCACGGTCTCGCCGGGCTGGACGGTGTTCGCCTCCGGTTCCGCGACGAGCGGAGACTCGCAAACGCTGACCGATCTGTCGAAGAGCTGGACGCCGAATCAATACGCCAACCAGACCGTGGAGCTGCTGACGGGCTCTGGCGCCATCCAGTCGCGGACGATCCTCTCGAACACGACGAACTCGCTGACCGTCGCCTCGCCATGGGCGCCGGCCGGCACCGGCCGGGCCACCGGCGGCTCGACGGCAACGCTCGTCGATACATCAGTCAACTGGATCCCGAACGAGTGGGCCGGTCGCATCATCGACCTCACGCAGGGCATCAGCAGCCCTCAGACGGCAACGATTCTTTCAAACACCAACAACACCCTGACCGTGACCGCGCCCTGGGCAACCGGGACGACCGGCACGGCGACGAGCGGCTCGACGACGACGCTGACGGACACTGGCGCGACCTGGCCGCCGAACCAGTGGGCCAGCATGACGCTTGAACTGACGAGCGGCGCCGGCAGCCCGCAGACGGCGACGATCCTTTCGAACACGACGAACACCATCACGCTCGCCGCTCCATGGGGCGGCGCTAGCCCCGCATCGGGCACCGGCTACACCGTGCGCAAGTCGCCGGCGCCGGGCACGACGTATGGCATTCGCGGCTACTTCGGCTCGGCGACGGGCGGCGGGGCGACGACGATCACGGACACCTCGGCCAACTGGTTGACGAACGAATGGGCGAACTACTCGATCGACATTGTCGCCGGCCCCGGTAACCCGCAGGCACGCACCGTTCTCTCCAACACCAGCAACACCATCACCGTGAGCGCGGCCTGGACCGTCCAGCCCGGCCCGAGCTCGGTCGGCGCTGGCTCGTCGTACATCCTGCGCCGCGCGCCCGCAGCCGGCACGTCGTACCAGGTACGCGAGGGACCGGCGACAAGCTCGTCGTATCAACTGCGCGCCTACGTGCCACCGATCAGCGGCACCAGCGATCGCGTCAGCCAGCCGGCTTGCTATCTCGGCGGCTACGGTGTGACGATCAGCTACCCATCGGCCAAGTTCAGCGTCGTCAGCGACGGCGGCGGCAGCACCGGCGCCAACACGCCGACGACGTTCAACGACACGACCAAGGTGTGGAAGATCAATCAGTGGGTGGGAACGCAGATCAACATTCGCGGCGGCGCCGGCCTCGGCCAGAAGCGCACTGTAGTGTCGAACACGGCGAATCAGCTCGTCGTGACCCCGGCCTGGTCGAGCACGCCGCCGACCTCCCAGCCGACCACAGGTTCGCTCTACAACATCGGCGGCATGACGGACGGCGGGTTCCTCGCCAGCACCGGCCGGCCTCTCTCCTGTCCGATCGGCGCCGTGCTCGGCACCGGCACCGCCGAGCTCCACTGCACGACGTCGGGGCTGACGCCGACGGCGGCGACGGGCGCTGGCAATCTCGTCGCGCTCTCGGTCTCGGCCGATGGCCGCGGCATCAGTAGCTTCAACTTGACAACGGCGCAAGTTTTGCAGATTGACGGCACAACCATCCCCGCCGACGTGTTGACTGCAACCCGCCGTGTTATCCTGTGCCCGGACTCCAACGGCAACGGCAGCATCAACTCGACCGATCTGCAGCAGACGGCAGTGGCGTTTGGGCAAAAAGGCCCGCCGTTGAAGAGCCCGGCGGATCCGCTGTACACGCCGGCGAAGGATCCCGACGAGAACGGGCTCATCAATTCGACGGATCTGCAGTTGACAGCATCGGTATTCGGAAAGAAGTGCATTCAGGCGTAGTGCAATAGTGCGTCTGTCTGCGTGTTACATGTTGAGGAGGCCCGCACATTGCGGGCCAACTCGTTGGACACGTGCACGGACGCCGGAAGCAGAAACAAGGATGGGGGCAGCATGTCGGGAGGATTCATGATACGAGGTCATAAGGTTTGGATCGCTACGCTGTCGCTGGGGGTGCTGGCCGCCGCCGCGCTGGTGTTGCCCGGCATGTTCAGCTCAGACGCCCCCCGGGCGCACGCCTTTACGGCGCCCACGGATAAGAACTACATCGCCATCGACTGCAATCCGTCGACCGCGGCGATCGATGACAACTGCACGTACCCATCGGGCACATTGTCAGTCGATGTCGACGTCGTCGCCGCCAACGTCACCGGCCTCTCCGGCGAGAATCCGATTGCGGCCTTCAACTTCGAGGTGATCGCGCCGAAGGCCGTGCTGCTGCCGAAGAACGGCGTCAACACGACGAACGACTCGAACCCCGATCTCCTTGATGCCAATCTCGCCGGCACCTGGGGCTTCCAGCCCTCGCCGATCAAGGACTGCACGGGGAACGCGGCGTACGGGTTCTGCTTCAACACCGACACCACGAAGTCGGACTCGTTCCTCTCCGCGTTCAACACCGCGGCGACGACGCCGTACACCATCGGCACGATCACGCACATCGGCCAGGTCCACTACTCCGTCGTCGCCGACGGCACGGCGCTGATCGATCTTGAGGGCGCTTCTGTTGACAACGGCGCGCCGCAGGCTGAGTGCCCGCAGGACCAGGACGGCACCGGCGCCGTCTGCTTCAACGCCACCATCACCATCGGCGCCGCCGTCGGTGGCACGCCGACCGCAACCGTCGCCGCACCGACCAACACCGCCACCGCGACGAAGACGAACACCGCCACCGCGACGAACACCGTCGCCGCGGCGACGAACACGCCCACCAACACCGCCACCGCCACGCGCACTAACACGCCGACGGTGACGAACACGCCCGCCCCCGGCTCCACCGACACTCCCGTACCGCCCGCGACGGACACGCCGACTCCGTCGCCGACTGCGACGAACACCGCCACGGCGACAATCACGAGCACGCCGGGTGCCAACGACACGCCGACACCGGTCGCCACGGACACCGTCACAGCGACCGCTACGAACACGCCTGGCGCGAATGACACGCCGACACCGGTCGCCACGGACACCTCCACAGCGACGAGCACGGTCATCGCCGACACCGCAACGCCGGTCGACACCGAGACGCCCGTGCCGACCGCAACGTCGACGGTCGTGGCGACGGAAACGCCCGTCGGATGCGACACGCCGGAGCCGACGGCCAGCGTCGTCGCGACGACGCAAACGCCCGGTACGACGCAAACGCCCGGCACGACGCACACGCCGGGTACGACGCGCACGCCGGGAACGACGCACATGCCGGCAACGACGCACACGCCCGGAACGACGCAGACGCCGGGAACGACGCACACGCCGGGAACGACGCGGACGCCGTCCACTCACACACCGGAAGCGACCGAGACGGAGGATGCGATCGCCACCGCCACCGACACGCCGGTGTGCACGACACCGACGGTGATCTCCTCGACGGCGACGCCGGTCAACACGGCGACCGCGACGAGCACCACCGTCATCCTGACGCACACTCCGACCCCGAACTCCACGACGCCGCCACAGTCGACGGCGACGCCCGTAACGCCCGCGGCCACGTCCACGTCGACGCCCGCCAACGCCGTGCTGGCCGCGCAGACCGGCGGCAACAGCGCCGCCGCCCGCGCCGGCGCCGCTGCCGGCACGACAGCGCTGCCGAACGCC
>JBBQVO010000084.1:0-13959 GCA_038211505.1 Dehalococcoidia bacterium
GATATCAATTCGATGGAGTGGCGTCATGTCTGAGACGGATTTTGTGATCGAGCGGCTGGAGATGCGGGGGCATCGCATCACGGGGAGCCGGCGTCGGGTGTTGGATGCGGTGATGGCGCAGCCGGCGCACTTCACTGTCGATGACGTGATGCATGCTTCGCGCAAGGTCGGGCGGGCGACGGTGTTTCGGACGATGAAGATCCTGCTCGACCTCAACGTCGTCTGCCGGGTGATGCTCGACGACGGCACGCTGCACTATCGCGTGAGCACGCGTGGCCACCATCACCACCTCGTCTGCGTCGATTGCGGGCGCGTCGAAGACTTCAGCCAGTGCGACGTGCAGTCGCTGACGCGCGATCTCGCGCAGGCGACCGGCTACGAGATCGAGCGCCACTGGCTCGAAGTCTACGGCCGCTGCCAGACGTGCCGCCTCGTCGCGCCGAAAGAGAAGTCGGCGCTGACTAAGCGCGTTGCAGCGGCGGTGCGCGTTGACTGAGCGCCGCGCCCCGACAACCTCCGGAGTAGCCGACGAGCGGGATCTCCACGCAAGCTGCCTCGTATTGCGCGATGTGACGATCGCCTATGGGCGGCACGTCGTGCTGGCGCACGTCGATGCCGATATCCCGCGCAGCCAGGTCGTCAGCATCATCGGGCCGAACGGCTCGGGCAAGAGCACACTACTCAAAGCGATCGCGGGCCTGGTGCCGTTGGTCAGCGGCGAGATCACGCTGTTCGGCGCGCCGATCGACCGCATGCGACGTCACGTCGCCTACGTGCCGCAGCGCGAGGATGTCGACTGGACGTTCCCGGTGACGGTGCGAGACGTCGTGATGATGGGGCGTTATCCGCTGCGCGGCTGGCTGCGTGGCTCGTCGAGCGAAGATCATGCCGTCGTCGCCGATGCGCTCGCGCATCTCGGCATCGCATCGTTGGCGCAGAGGCAGGTCGGCGAGCTTTCGGGGGGGCAGCAGCGGCGCGCGTTCATCGCGCGGGCGCTCGCGCAGGAGTCGGACGTGATCCTGCTCGACGAGCCGATGACGGGGATCGATGCCGAGACGCACGATCGCATTCTCGAACTGTTCGAGGAGTGGCGCGCGGACGGCAAGGTGGTGTTGCAGGCGACCCACACCGGCGTGCACGGCGGCTCGGTGATCGTCCTGCGCCGCCGCGGCGATCCGTTGGCCGCTGAGGATCTGGAGCATCACGCGGCCGAGAGCGGGGAGCACCACTGATGCACTATCTCAGCGATCCCCTCACCGACGCCGCGTTTCTTCGCGCGCTGATCGATGTCGTTGCCGTGGCTATGGTGGCGGGCGTCATCGGCACGTTCATCGTGCTGCGCGGCATCGGCTTTCTCGGCGATGCGCTGGCCCACGCGATCTTCCCCGGCGTGGTGACGGCGTTTCTCATCGGCACGAATCTGCTGGCGGGCGCGCTCGTCGCCGGGCTCTCGACGGCGGCGATTATGGCGCTGCTAACGGCGAACTCGCGCGTGCGTGACAACACATCGATCGGCGTGATCTTCACGGCGGCGTTCGCACTCGGCGTCGTGATCCTCGCCGGCCATAGCGTCAGCGCCGACGAGCTGGAGGGCATCTTATTCGGCGATCCGCTTGGTGCGACGGCGTTTGATGTGGTGTTGACGATCGTCATCGGCGGCGGCGTGCTGGCGACGATGATCGGGCTGCGCAAACTCTTCGTGATGGCCTCGTTCGATCCGAGCGGGGCGCGCGCGATGGGACTGCCGGTGCTGGGGCTCGACGTGCTATTGCTGCTGCTGACGGCGCTGACGGTCGTCGTGTCGTTCAAGGCCGTCGGGAACATCCTCGTGATCTCGCTGTTGATCACGCCGGCGGCCACGGCGCGGCTGTTCACCGATCGGCTGGCGGCGATGGCCGCGCTGGCGGCGGCGCTGGGCGCCCTCGCGAGCGTCGCAGGCGTCTTCGTCGGCTACCACCTGGATACGTCGGCGGGCGGGATCATCGTGCTCATTTCGACGGGCACGTTCTTCGCGGCGTGGCTGCTCGCGCCCCGTCATGGCATCATTGCCCTACAGCTCGCGCGCGCCGACGGCGCTCTGCTCCGCGCGGAGCCGGAGGCGGAAGCAGAGATCATCCTGGCCTCACCGGAGATCCAGGCGCCGCACAGGGTCTGATGCATCGTTTCATGTTCATACTCGCCGTGCTGGTCGCGCTCTCGCTTTGCGTCGCGGCGTGCGGCTCGGGCGCGAAGGCGAACATCCGCGGCGGCGTGACGATCGAGCCGCTGACGTCGCCGACAGCGTCGACGGCGGCGCCCGCGGTGGCGCCGATCGGCGGCAAGCCTGCAGCGCCGCCAACTGCGTCGGATGACGGCGTCGCGTCGCCGTCACCAACGGCGGACGTGGCGACGGCCGGTGAGACGAGCATCGAGACAGCGACGCGCGTTCCTGAAGCAACCGCGACCGCAACGCCTGAACCGCTGGCGTCCGACGGCAGCGTTGCGCCGACGAGCGGGCGATGGATCGACGTCGATGTGACGCGGTTCGTCGTGCGGCTGATGGATGGGTCGACCACGCTGCGCGAGATCGCGCCGGTGGCCGTCGGCGAGCAGGTCGATACCGGCGCCTACGCGTCGACGCAGACGGGGCTGTTTCACGTCTACAACAAACTGCCGGATCTGGCGTACGACCCGCCGTATGACACCTACATCAGCGATTGGGTGGGCTTCGATCCGGACAAGGCCAACGGCTTCCACTCGTTTCTGAAGGACAAGAAAGGCGCCGTCGTGAACGCCGGCACCGGCCGCATCAGCAACGGCTGCATCCGCACCGGCGCGTCAGACGTCTTGTTTGGCTTCGCGGAGGTGGGGATGCCGGTGTGGGTGCATCGGTGACCGAACCGTGGATGCGGGCTTCATCTCGGTCGCCGCGGCCGCTGACGACTACGCGGGTTTGATCGCGCGGGTGGCGAAGTAGCCGGGCATGTACTTCGCGGTGATGCTCGCGTGATGCGGCGCTTCTTCAAAGTGCGTGAGGACGAAGCCAGCGCGCAGCTGCTCGCCGATCTGTTCCGTCATCGTGTGACTGTATTCGAGCGGAGCGTCGGCGCCGGCGATGCGCTCGCGTTCTTCCGATGTGATATCGGCGAGATCGGAGTAGGGGATGCGGTGGCGGACGACCAGCTCGCCGCGTTTGTCCTGCGCTTCGAAATCGAAAATGAAGATGTCAGGGTTCATGAATCCGGCGAGCAGCGCGCCGCCGGGCCGGAGGACGCGGAAGCACTCGCGCCAGACGGGAGCCAACTCCGGACAGAAGAGGTTCGAGACGGGGTGGAAGATCAGGTCGAAGCTCGCGTCGGCGAAGACGCTCAGGTCGCGCATATCGCCCTGCACCGTGCGCAGCGTCAGGCCATCGCGATCGGCGACGAAACGATCACGCTCGAGCTGCTTCGGCGAATTGTCAAAGACCGTGACGTGAGCGCCAGCCGCGGCGAGCACCGGCGCCTGCTGCCCGCCGCCTGAGGCGAGGCAGAGCGTGTCGACGCCGGCGAGATGCGCGGGGAACCAGTCGCGTGACGTCGGCTCGTAGCCGATCAGCACGACCGACCAATCGCCAGCGCGGGCGCGAGCGATGACGTCGGGCGTGACCGGCAGCGTCCACTCGTTGCCGTCCTCAACCTGCTTGTCCCAGGCGGCGCGGTTGTGCGCGACGGGATCGATATCGCTGTTGTTCATGCCGGCACTCTAGCACCCGCGATCTCACTGACGGTTGAACCACGAAGGACACGAAGGCGGTCGGGTGGATCCACGAAGGGCCACGAAGGAGCACGAAGGGCAATGGACGAGCGCACGCGCTGCAACACTTGTGGCGATTTGGGCGGCGGGAACGTGCGGGCAACATTTCGGCAACGCGTCGTCAACACTTCTCACGCTGCTCGGCGCGTACTGTGCATAAGACGCGAGTGCGCGGTGAGGTGAGGAGGTGAGGGATCACGCAGCCGGCGTCGTGATGAAGGACCAGACCGCTCCGCGAGGCTCGAAGCGCCTGCGCGATCGGTGACAGCATGAAGGGAACGCAATGAACAAGATACGACAGTGGTGGTTGGGTGGAGCGGCGGCGCTGGGCCTCGTCGCGGTGATCGGAGCAGGTGCGGTGATGGCACAGACGCCATCGGCGACGCCGAAGGCCGCGGCGACCGCGCCTGCGGCGCCAACGACTCCAGGCGCACCAACGGCGCCTTCGGCCGCGGCGACGCCGGGCACGTCGACTGCGCCGGGTGGCACGTTCAAGTCGAACGAGGACGCCACGCACGAGCAGGGCGAGACGGCCCAGCACGAGGCGGACGAAGACGCCGGCCGCGGACATCACGGCGGCGGCAAGGCGGGCATGTCGGGCAAGTCGAATGAGGATCCGACGCACGAGCAAGGCGAGACGGCGCAGCACGAGGCCGACGAAGACGCGCGACAGGCAGCGCCGTCGTCATCCGGCAGCCCGGCGCCGAGCGCATCGCCACCGGGAACCAACTAACGCCAGAACACTCGGTTCAATAGCCAATCGCCCCGGCATCGTGCCGGGGCGATTGCCATTCCGCTTCCACGCCTCCGTTGTGATGCGAAGCGTCACGGTTCAGCGGCGGCGCACCGACAGAACGACGCCGCCTCGTCGGCGACGTCGTTCTTCGACGTGCAGCACGGCGTCGTCCGCGAGACGCTTCGCGATCCGGGTCGCCGTCGTCGATGATGCCGCGATGAGCATCGTGCCGTCGAGCGCGAGCGCGGCCGCGGCGTGCTGTAGCGACAGCGTCGCCGCTTCGATGACGTCCCCGTCGTCGATCGTCGCGACGATGATGTTCGCGGGCGTGAGCTCCGGTGGGAAAGCCGGCGTGTGATGCGTCTCGATGATCGATGCCGCCGCGCCGTTGCGGATGAGGTTGCGGCGCGTCGCTCGCAGGCTGAGGAGATCGCGGCTGACGAGCTTGATGCGTCGCGGATGTGACAATTCGTGAGCGAGGGCGGCGGCGTGTCCCTGGTTGGGGTTGATGACGCTGATGTGATCGCGCGCGCCATCGATCGTCGCGGCGAGTTCTTGTAGAAGCAGTTGCGTCGTGAACGACGGCATGTCGAACTCGCTGAGGCCGTAGACGGTTTGAAGTTCGAGCTTGCGACCGCCCGCGTCGATCGCCGTGACCGCGCGATTGTAGATACCGGCGTCGAACGCGTTTGCCGGCGTCCAAGACCCCGATGACATCGCGGACGCGTAGGATAGCCGCCCTCGACTGTCCCCACCGTCGAATCGATAGTGCGTGACTGCGTAGGAGTCGGTGCGGTGTTGGTACGTGATCTCGATCGCCCGGTCCGACGCGAGCGTAGTGGCGACGAGCGAGCCGAGCGGAGCGACGGCGACGATCGCCACGATGCCGTCGCGATTGAGATGCGCCAGCGCGCCGAGCAGAAGATGTTCGATGACCCGTTCGCCCGCTTTGCCCGGGATGTTCATCACGATCAGGTCGAAGCGGCGGTCGCCGAGGTCGTCATATCCGAGGCCGCCGGCAGCTTCGATGCGTCCGTCGACGTCGTTGAGCGCGGCGTTCTGGCGCGCGTAGTCGACGGCCAGCGCGTCACGATCAACGGCGAGAACCGTGGCGTCCGGATGCGTCATGGCGAGCGCGATCCCGATCGGCCCGTAGCCGCAGCCGAGATCGAGGATCGCCGCCGCTGGCGGCAGCGCGATTCCGTCGAGGCTACGGAGCAGCAGACCCGTGCCGGCGTCAACTAGGTGGCTGCTGAACAGCGCCTGCGAGACGCGGAAGCGGGCGCTCGCCCCGCTGCGCAGTCGGAGAGCGATCTCCTTCTTGAAGTAACCGTCGGGCGGCGGCGCAGCCATATGGAGGAGTGTAGCTTTGTGATCGGCGATGGCGGCGTGGAACCGCGATAACTGTCATTCCGAGCGCAGCCGAGGAACCACAGGTGCCCGTGGTATCTCTCCGATGTCACACCGAATGCTGTCCCGAGTGGCGCCGCCCGCGACCGAAACCGCAGGGTTATATCTGCAGAGATGCGACTTAGGGCACCTGCGGTTCTAGTGACACGATCGAGGAGGTGCGTTCGTTTCGCCGCTGCGTCATCGTCCGACGCGGGCAGCCACATCGGGCCCCTACAGTCACATTGTGCCATCGTGAATTGGTGAAGAATCGGGTGTTCGGTGGTCGCCGATATACTTCGATCGTACGGATGAGATGATCGGAGATTGGGCGAGATGTCACGGCGGACCGAGGAAGTGAATCAGTTGTTGCGCGAGGAGCTGAGCGGCCTGATCCGGTCGGAGCTGCAGGATCCACGGCTCGCCGGCATGATCTCCGTGACATACGTCGATGTGTCGCCAGATCTGCGGCGCGCCAGCGCGCACGTCAGCGTGCTCGGCACCGACGCGGAGCGGGCATCAACGATGCGCGCGCTCGATCACGCGCGGCCGTTCCTGCGGCGCGAGCTCGCGAAGCGCGTCTCGCTACGCTACACGCCCGATCTCGATTTCGTCAGCGATACGTCGATGGCGGAGGCGCAGCATCTGACGGATCTGATGCGACAGACGGCGGAAGAGCGCGGAGAGACGCTCTGATGGCATGGATCGCCGGCGAGCGCGTGAACTTGCGCGCCTGGGAGCGCGCCGACGTGCGCGCGGCGTGGGGCGCGGCGCAGTCGCCGGACGGTCGCGGCGATCGGCTGCGCGACTGGCACAAGCCGCCGAAGTCGCTGCAGGTGATGGAGGCGGAGTTCGACGCAGCGGTCCTTGATCCGGATCCGGCTGTGCTGGAGTTCGTCATCGACGCCGACGGTCGCGCGGTCGGCGACATCGACTTCTTCGACATCGACCGCCGCAATCGCAACGCCATCGTCGGCATCGGCATCTGGCGCACCGATGATCGCGGCAACGGCTACGGCAGCGACGCGCTGCGGGCGGCGCTGCGGTGGGGGTTCGGACAGCTGAACCTGCATCGCGTCGAGCTCAGCGTCGATCCGAAGAACGCCGCGGCGATGCATGTATACGAGAAGCTGGGCTTCGTCGTCGAAGGGCGCCGACGCGAGCAGTGGTTCGAAGATGGCGGTTATCACGACGAGTTGATGATGGCCCTGCTCGGGCGCGAGTTCATGGCGCGGCATCATGGCGAAAGATAGGGCGGGCGGGCGCGGCCCCGTTCGCGCCAGCAAGCACGCTGGTCGCGTGTCGCAGCAGCGGCGCGGGGCTGATGGTGCTGGCGATCGACGTTCTTCGGTAGGCGGGGATGCCTCACCCTCCGCCCCCCTCACTCTCAAGGGGCGAGGGGGAGTTCAGTCTGCCGACGGCGCTAGGAAGGACGGGCGGTCTCGGTCGACGGCAGGGTCGTGGGGCGCGCGCAAGGCGCGCGAGCGGGCGGCCGCGCCGCGACGAGTTGATCCGGTCGACCGAATCGCGGCTTCCCCGGCGCCGGCTTCCGCACGATCGACGCCGTCGCAGACCGGTGCCCGGCGTTCATCTACCGACGGCGATCGGCCGAACGCGCGTCCCCCTGGGCCGAGAGATCGTGCTGCCGCCGCGACGCCGGCGGCCGCTCGCGCCGGCGCGTCGAGGGCGAAGACGAGCACGGCGCGGGCGCGCGCGACGAAAGCGAAGGCGGTTGCTCGTCGGGCGGCGCCGGATACTGCGCCGACATCGACGCGGACGCGGCGGCGGTTGGCGACAGCGGGAAGCGCGAAGCGAAAGCCGGTCGTGGTGCGGCTGGCGCCGGTCGTGTACTACGCGCTCGTCGTGCCGGGTGTCGAGGCGATCGCGGCGGCGGAGCTGCGTTCGGCCGGCGCCGACGTCCTCGAGACGATCCGGCCGCGCGACAAGCGCGAGAGCGTGATCGCGTTTCGCATCGACGATGCGGCGCGCGTGATGAGATGCGGCACGCTCGAAGACATCTTCCAGATCGTGCTCGATGTGCCGCTCGCGGCCGGCGCGCGGACGCCGAAGGCCGCATCGGAACAGCTCGATCGCGCGATGCTCGAACGGGCGCTGGTGACGCATCACGCGCTCCGGCCGCGGCGCGCTGGGCGGTCGTACAAGGTCGTTGCGCGCATGTCCGGGAGGCACGCGTTTCTGCGAGAAGACGTCGAGTACGCGTGGACACGGCTCCTCGATCACACGCTCGCCCACTGGGTGGCGCGCGACCCGGCGACGATCGAGGTGTGGGTGCACGCCTTCGAGGATCGGATGCTGGCTGGCCTCCGTCTATCCGCCGACGACTTCGGCCAGCGGCGGTGGAAGACGGCGCATCTGCCGGCATCGCTGAAGCCGACGGTAGCGCGCGCGCTCGTCATGCTCTCCGGGCCGACAGACAACGAAGTCGTGCTTGACCCGATGTGTGGCGCCGGCACGATTCTGCGCGAGCGCGCCGACGCCGGGCGCGCAGCCATGATCATCGGCGGCGACATCGATGCCGGCGCGCTCGACGCGGCGGCCGAGAACGCCGGCAAGAGCGCGATGCTGGCGCGCTGGGACGCGACGCGGCTGCCGCTTCGCGGCGCCAGCGTCGACGTGATCGTCACGAATCCGCCCTACGGGCGGCAGCACGAGGCGATCGCCGGCCTCGACCGGCTGTATGCACGTTCCCTTCGGGAATCGGCCCGCGTCTTGCGTCCCGGCGGCCTCTGCGTCGTGCTGACGGGCGAGCCCGGCGCGCTGATGCGAGCGACGCCCCCGGCGCTGCGCCTCCGCTCGAAGCATCGGCTGACGCTGCGGGGGTTGGCCGTGGTGGCGTTCGTGCTGGCGCGAGAGTAGGACAAGGTGGCATTGGACGTTGGAGGCTGGGGACTAGAGACAGCGTGCCGCGATTCTCTCGCCCACGGCCTCGGTGACCGCAATGAGTCCCCTCTCCCCTTGAGGGCGAGGGGTGGCCGAAGGCCGGGTGAGGGCTCGTCGTGCGCCAACGGAGGATCTCATGTGACCGCCGGGACGTTCGATGACTGACGCTATCTCAGGCTTCCTGATCGTCGACAAGCCGGTGGGCGTGACTTCGTTTTCGATCGTTGCGTTGGTTCGGCGGTTGACCGGGGTGCGGCGCGTCGGGCACGCGGGGACGCTCGACCCGCTTGCTTCGGGCGTGCTGCCTGTGGCCGTGGGGCAGGCGACGCGGTTGATCGAGTATCTCGACGACGAACTCAAGACGTACATCGCACGTGTCCGCTTCGGCGTCGCGACCGATACGTACGACGCCGAGGGCGCCGTCACAACGACGGCAGATGGGTCGTTCGTGACGGATGCGTTGGTCGAGCGCGAGCTGCAGGTGTTCGTCGGCGATATCGAGCAGACGCCGCCGCTGTACAGCGCGCTAAAGGTCGCCGGGAAGCCGCTCTATCGGTACGCCCGCGAGGGCGAAGCCGTCGACGTTGCGTCGCGCGTTGTGCATGTCGAGAGAGTGGCGCTGCTGTCGTTCGATGACGGCGTGGCGGAGATCGAGGTGGTGTGCGGAAAGGGGACGTACATCCGATCGATCGCGCACGATCTTGGCGCGCGAATCGGTTGCGGCGCGCATCTGGCGGCGCTGCGGCGTACGAGCACGGGCGGCTTCGCGCTCGACGATGCGCACTCGGCCGAGACGCTGTCGGCGTTCGCCGCCGATGGGCGCGTCGGCGAGTTGATGCTGGCGCCAGATCGCGCGCTGGAGCGACGTCGCGCGGCGATCCTGGCCGCATCGCACCACGACGACATGCGCGCGGGGCGTGCGATCGAGCTGACTCTGCGGGCGGGCGTCGACGCTGCGGAAACGGGCGAAGTGTGCCGCGCCTATTCGACGGAGGGGGGGCTGATCGGTGTGCTCCAGCTTCGAGAGTCGGGGCTGTGGCATCCCGCGAAGGTGCTCGCGAGGGGCGGAATCGAGCAAAATGCGTGAATTTCGGCTGATCTCGCCAGATTCGGGTTAGATTCGAGGCGAATCGCCTTGACATCGTTCGGGGGCGGTCTATTATGCGTACGACCGCGCCAGAGCGTGATGAATTGCTTATCCGTCTATACGATAAGCGCCCGCAAGTACGAGGCCGCGATTCGGCGGTCTGCATTCGCCCGATAGGAGGGGATCGATGGAAGCCTACTGCCTGAAGTGCAGGACCCAGCGTGAGATGTCGGACGCCGAAGCGACGACGATGAAGAACGGCAAGCCGGCGACGAAGGGCAAGTGCCCGGTCTGCGGCACGACCATGTTCAAGATCGGCAAGGCGAAGTAACAACGAGCCCGACATCGAAGCTGAGAGGGCGGCGCAAGCCGCCCTTTTTCGTTGCCCGCGTGGATCGTCTGCGTCGCGTAGGTTACGCGCAGGGCGCGCGTCATCAATCGCCACACCATCGGCGTTAACTTTGATCGTGTTGCGGTGTTGTACGAACGGGTGGTTGTCGTGTCGAACAAGATCGAGTCTGTGACACGGCGATGCTGACGGCGCCGGACGGGACGGCCGACCGGCGCACGGGACAGCCGAGCGGCGCACCGGACAGCCGAGCGGCGCACGGGACAGCCGAGGGCGGCTATCCTACGAGATCGGTCAGCGTTCATGCTGCCTATCGCGCACTTGATGCTGAAATGGAGATGACGCGTTGAGGCGGAAGGGTCTGTTGTCATTCGGCGCAGTGTGCGCGCTTATCGTCGCCGGGCTGGCGGGGGCGGCGTTCGGGGTGCGGCCGGTCGGCCCGAATGCGGCCTGGAACGTGTTCGCGGCGGGCGCGACCGCGACGCCGACGGCCAGCGCGACGCCCACGCTGACACCGACCGCGACGTCAACGCCGACGGCCACGCCCACCGTGACGCCCACGCCCGAGCCGACATCGACGCCCACACCGTCCGTGCCTGCGGCCGACCCGCCCGCCGTGCCCGGCCCGCAGGTCGTGGGTGAGCGCTGGGTTGACGTCGACATCGAACATCAGACGGCGACGGCGATGATCGGGGATAAGGTGCTCTACACGGCGCTGGCGACGACGGGCAAGGACGGCTGGGAGACCCCGAAGGGCACCTGGCACATCCTCTATCGCGTGGCCGATGAGACGATGACCTCGGCGGCGATCGGCGCCGATGACTACTACGTGCTTGACCACGTGCTGTACACGCAGTATTTCACCGACCAGGGTCATGCGCTGCACCTGAATTACTGGCGCGATGACTCATACTTCGGCCACGAACGGTCAAGCCACGGCTGCGTCGGCCTGCGGATGGCGGACGCCGAGTTCTTCTGGAACTTCGCCACGTTCGGCACGCGCGTCACGATCCACTAACGGTCGTTCGGTTGGTTTCACCACAGAGCCACAGAGACACAGAGGTAGTTCGGGTTGTGTGGGTTGCTGTCTCGCTCTCGCATCTGTGCGAAGGCGAACGCCATGTGTCGGCTGCTTGACGCTCCAGCGTCGCGAGCCAATACTGCCGGAACTTCAATCCCGATGCACGCGAAGGATCGAACAATGAGCGCGCAGCCCGTCTTCCGAACAGCCGGCGAGGGCCGTGCCATCGAAGGCCTGCCGATCTGCATTCGGGCCGACGGTGGCGACACGCGCGGCGCGTACTCCGTTGTGGAATCCACGATCCCGCCAGGCCGCAGGGTCCCCACGCACATGCACGCGAACGAGGAAGAGGCGTGGTACATCATCGAAGGCGAGATCACGTTCGAGATCGAAGGCGCGAAGCGCGCGGCGCCGGCCGGGTCATTCGTGCTCGTGCCACGCGGCAGTGCCCACGGCTTCTCGAATGAGACAGACTCGATCGCCCGATTCCTGGAGCTCTTCTCGCCACCCGGGATGGAGCGCTACTTCGAGGAGCGGGCACAACTCGCCTCGAAGGCAGACGGCGACTACGCCGGCGTGGATCCGGAAGCGCACGCTCTGCTTGCCGCGCGCTACGGCATGAAGTTCGCCGAGTAGAGCCGGGAACGCACCTCTGGCTGGCGCCGTCGACTCTAACCACCGACGCTCGTCCGGTGCCGGCACCCGCCCATACGTCACGACTCCACGCCCCGTCTGAGGATCTGCTGGCTACGAAGCGGCGGTCGCGGTGCCGTTGGCGATCATGAAGATCTGCGCGCCAGAAGTGAACGAGGCGTCGAAGCGATCGGGGTCGGGGCTCGTGATCCACACCTGATCGGCGTCCAGCGAGGCGAGGACGCTGGCCCGCCGCGATTCGTCGAGCTCTGACAGCACGTCGTCGAGCAGCAGGATCGGCTTCTCGCCGCTGCGTTCGTGCAGAAGTCGCGCTTCGGCGAGGCGCAACGCCAACGCCGCCGTCCGCTGCTGGCCGCGCGACGCGAACGACGCGGCCGATTCGCCGCCGAGCGTCATCACCAGATCATCGCGGTGCGGCCCGCTGAGCGTCAGGCCGGCGGCGATGTCGCGCGCCTGCGTCTGCCGCAGCTTGTCGAGCAGCGCCGACGCAACGTCTGCCGCTTCGGCGGCAGCGATGCGGGCAGGCGGCCATGCGTCGGCGAAGCGCGGTTCGTACGCGAGCGCGAACTGCTCGCGTTCGCCGCTGAGGCGAGCGTGTGCGTTCGCGGCGATGCTCGAGAGCTCTTCGATGGCGAGCGCGCGGCTGTGGAGAATGACGCCTCCTTCGCCCGTCAGTTCGTCATCCCAGTAGTCGAGCTCGTTGCGTTGCGCCGCGCCTTCCTGGACGCGCTTGAGCAGCGCGTTCCGCTGCGCCAGCAGCTTGGTATAGCGCTGGAGCGCGCGGAGGTACCGCCGGTCGGCCTGCGAGAGCATGATGTCGAGGTAGCGGCGGCGGCCGGACGGCGCGCCTCGCACCAACTCCATATCGTCCGTGGTGAAGAGCACGGCCGTGATCGCGCCGACCACGTCTGATGATCGCTTCGGGACACCGTTGAGCTTGAGCCGCTTCGACGCCACGAGCCCGCGTGTTCCCGGCCGGCCGATCACCGTCATCTCGACGCTCACGTCGCCGGCCGCCCGCGCCGCCGTGCCGGCGATGCGCGCAAACGGCTGCATCTCATCCCGTACCGCCCAGGCGATGTAGTCGGCGTCCGCCGCTGATCGCTCCGAACGCCCGGTGGCGAGCAACGCGACCGCTTCAAGCAGATTCGTCTTCCCCTGCGCATTCTCGCCGAGCAGCAACACCGCCCCCGGCACAAGCTCGAGTTGCAACGTCGCGTAGTTCCGGAAGTTGGCGAGCGAGAGGTGCCGGAGGTGCATCCGTGAAGGCTAGCGTACGAGCGGATAGCGGATAGCGGATAGCGGACAGCGGATAGCTGTTGGGGTTGGCGGCGGAGCCACCGCCATGCTACGGCCTGTGAAGAACTGGGCGAAAATCCGGTAGGGGCGGCCCGATGTGGCCGCCCGCGTCGGCCAGCGGCAGTCCGCGCGACACGAGGCGATCCCTCGTACGGTGTCATTCTGAGCGCAGCGAAGAACCGCAGGTGCCGTGGGTGGTATCTCTCCGATGTCACAAGGGAAGCAGTACTACGACGTCCGTCTGAGCGCGACATGCTGCTCGGATCCGGAGAGATTCTTCGCTTCGCTCAGAATGACAAATGAGACGCGCCGCCACGTTGTAACAACCTGCTCCGCCAACGACCGTGCCGCGCTTCTACCGGCGTTCGGCGGCCGATGCGGGGATGCAGTCAGGATGCGCCGTGATGCACCGTGCCACGTCTGCGCTGTAATCGCGAACGGCGAACTTAGGCGAGGAACCGCAGGCGCAGTCGCAGCGCGTTAGGGCTGCTGTCGTCGACGACGAGGCGCTTGCCGGTGCCGGCGGAGACGCCTTCGGCGACCTGCGATGCGGTCATCGGCTGGCTGAGGACGAGCTGGATGGCGGCTTCGTCGTCCTGATAGCGGCGGACGGCGGCGGACTGCACCTGTGTCAGCCGGACGAGCGCGCGTTGCACCTCCATGAGCCCCTGGAAGCCGGGCACGGCGGCGACAACGACATCGATGCCCTCGCCGCCCGGCGCGAACGACGGCTCCATTTCCGGCAGTTG
>JBBQVO010000085.1:0-13851 GCA_038211505.1 Dehalococcoidia bacterium
CCGGGCAAGGTGCTCGGCCGTCACCAACAGGCGACTGGCGTCGTCGACAAGCTGGCCGGCGTCCCGCATACGACGCTCGCGGCAGGATGCCCGATCTTGCGCGATGCACTGGCCTGGTTCGAGTGTGAAGTCGAAGGCGGCTTGCCGACCGGCGATCATACCCTTGTCGTCGCGCGCATCACCGACGGCGGCCAGATCAACGTCGGCACGCCCCTGCGTGATGATGATCTCGGATGGACCTACTCCGGGTAGGGCGACAAGTCGACGCGTAGTCCACTGCCGCGATAGCAGCGTTACGGGCCGCGTTGGATGTAAATCGCCTGCATGCGAGTCAGGAGGCCGCGCGCTTCCTCCCGTGTAAACCCCAATCGCGTTTCGAAGTCTTGATGGCTGATCGCTACACCGTTGCAGACCTCGTTGAGCGAAGCGATAATCAGCGCGATTTCATCGCGCTCGACCGACAGTGCATTTGTGGTGGTTGCGGACTCGGTCTTGTTCATGCGTAAGCTCTCATAGGATCATCTCGATAGAGAAAACGCATCCCGGCCGGACGGAAGCACGTATCGTGCGACGCCAAGCGTGACCGTATCGCGATACGTTGGGCGACCAACGCTGTTGTCGTGTCAGCGGTCCGACTCGCTAGTCGCGCGGAAGGCCGAGCCCGCGCTGCGCCATGATGTTGCGCTGAATCTCCGATGTGCCGCCGGCGATCGTCGATGACACCGCGCCGACGTACCCGACGCCGAAACGCCCGGCCATCGAAAGATCCGGGCGACCGCCCGTCACCTGCGAGTACATGCCCGAGAGCTTGACGCCGAGCGCGGCGATCCGCTGCTGCATCTCGGAGCCGAAGAGCTTGCACATCGATGCTTCGTGGTTGGGGATCAGGCCGGCATTCTGCATGCTGACGACGCGATACGACATCAGCTTCGCGACGTTGGCCTCGATCATGCGATCAGCGAACGCCAGCTGCACGTCGCGCTTCTTGGCGCCGACGGCGATCTGCGGATTGTCCTTCGCGAACTTGATCATCGACTCAAGCTGCTTGCGAATACCGACTGACGATCCGATCGACGATCGCTCGAAGTCCAGCGTCGTCGTACCGATGTACCAGCCGCGGTTCTCTTCGCCGAGGCGGTTGCGCGCGGGGACGCGCACATTCTCGAAGAAGACTTCGTTGAACGTCGCGCTGCCCGCCATCGTGATCAGCGGCCGCACCGTGACACCGGGATCCTTCATGTCGAGCAAGAAGTAGCTGATGCCGCGGTGCTTCGGCGCGTCGGGATCGGTGCGCGCCAGCATGTACATCTTGTCGGCGAACTGCGCGCCCGTGGTCCAGATCTTCTGGCCGTTGATCACGTAGTCGTCGCCGTCCTTGATCGCGCGCGTCTGCACCGACGCGACATCGGAGCCGGCGTTCGGCTCGGACCAGCCCTGGCACCACTGCACGGAGCCGTTGAGGATGCCCGGCAGGTGCTCCTTCTTCTGATCTTCCGTGCCGTGAACGATCAGCGTCGGCCCGAGCATCATCACGCCGAAGCCGCCGACGTTCATCGCCCCGAACTCGGCGAACTCTTCGTTGAGGATGAATTGCTTTTTCGTATCGAGGCCGGCGCCGCCGTACTCTTTCGGCCACGCGGGCGCGACCCAGCCGCGCGACGAAAGCGCCGAGCGCCAGCGATCCATCGGATTGCTCGTCTTCGTCGGATCCCGGAACAAGCCCTCAGCGCCACCCTCGTCGTCGTCGCTGCGCGGCGCCGAGCCACGCCGGCCGCGGCCGCGAAACTCGTCCGGGTACTCGGTCTCGAGGAAGTCGCGTACTTCCTTGCGCCACGTCGCCTCTTCGAGGGTGTCGTTGAATTCCATGTGCGTCCTCCGGCCTGTGGTGTTTTCGTTCAGGCGAAATAATCATAGGCGGTTCGCGCCCTAGAACCAAACGCTACTTCCCGTCGAGTCTCCCCGAGCCTACTCCGTATCGCGCGACTGATGTGTTGCTCGAAGGTGGTTGATCTCGCCGGCGTGATAGCAGTCGTGCTGAATCATCACCGAGATCACTTCAGACTTCGAATCTTGCGCGCCATGCCACTTCGTTGTGATGTCCACAAGATCCGCGTCAACCAACGACGCCATCCCGTCCATGAATGCCGCGTGCCCCTCCCGCGCCCATGACACGAGGGCATCGTCGCCCGCCGCGGGCGCGCCCGGCACTCCGCGAGCACATCGTCCCAACTGCGGTCGGCATCACGGAAGAGGTACTCGACATAGATGTGCTTGGCGACGGCCGCGTGCTCGAAGATGTCCCGAATGCTGCGCGAACCGCCGTCAGGTATCCAGTCCCAATCGTCGCTACGAACCTCCGTCAGATTAGCCAGCAGCGACTGCGTGTTGTCGCCACCGAACGAGCGATTCAGCAACCGTTCCAGTTGTTGCACGACGATGCGCGTCATGTGGCTCCTGTTACTCGAACGCGGCGAACATCTCCTCGAACGCCTTCATCTGGCCGCCGGCGGCGCTGCTCGGAACAAGGATCGGCGTCCGCACCCCGGCGGCGAACCAGCGTTCGAGGCCGTCCCGGACTTCAGCCGCGGATCCGTACAGCGTGACGTCCTGCAGCCAGCGGTCGGGCATGAGCGACGGAATCTTCTTGATATCGCCAGCTGCCTGCGCCTGTTTGATCGCCGTCATTTCGGCTTCGTAGCCGGCCTCGTTCCAATAGTTGTTGTAGTTCGGCAGCATCACGTAGCCGGTCAGCGTCCGCCGCATGACGGCGGCCGCAGCCTCGCGATCGTCGGAGATGCACGTAGGGATCATGTTGCCGATGAAGAAGGCGTCGTCGTTGCGCTTGTCGCCAGGCAGCGTCGCCAGCGACGCCGGCATGTGCGATCGCGATGCGTTCGCCCAGACCGCGCCCTCGGCGATCTCGGCGGCGAGATGCAGCATCTTCGTGCGCATCGACGCGAGCACGATCGGCGGCAGTTCGCCGGCGCCTTGCTCGGCCGAAGCGCGCACGGCAGCGACGAAGTTGCGGATGTCCGACAGCGGCTTACCGACCTGCACGCCGAGTCGCTGATGCACCGGGCCGTGCGTGACGCCAATGCCGAATCGAAAGCGCCCGCCGCTCAACTCATGGATCAGCGCCGCCTGCCCGGCGAAATCCGACGGCTGCCGCAGATAGATCGGCTGCACCGTCGTTCCGAACGGGATCGTCTTCGTCTCAAGCGCCAGCGCGACGGCGAGCCCCATCGCATCGCCGAAACTCGGCAGATAGATGCCCGCGAATCCTCGCTTCTCGATCTCCTGCGCCAGCTCGATCGTGTGCTTCCGCCGCCCCGCGACGGCGGCGAGTGAGAGTGCGGGCATGTTCATGGTGAGCTCCTGTCGGGTGAGAAAGTGGTCCTTCGTCGTTCGGGTAGATCGACGCGTCGCTCAAACGCCGGAGCCAGCCGTCGCGTCGTCGGAAGCATGATCGACGGTTGGCGCTGTCGCCAGCCTCACACTTATCAACGGCCGGTCGCAACGGAGACGTGCTCGCCGTCGGTGGTGAAGTGGATCGGGCCGACGTCTTGCGTATCGTAGACGGCGGCGTAATCGTCGAGGCGATCAACGACGCTCGGCGCCGGATGGCCGAAGGAGTTGTTCTTGCCTGACGAGATCGCCGCGTACGCGGGCTGCACCGCATCGAGGAACTCACGTGTGCTCGACGTCTTGCGCCCGTGATGTCCGACCTTCAACACCGTCGCGTGCAGGTCGACGCCGTCGTTCAGCAGCGCGTGTTCGGCGCGCGCTTCGATGCCCGCGGTGAGCAAGAAGGTGACACCGCGCCAAGAGATACGCAGCACTGCGCCCGTGTTATTCACCTGCGGATCGACGGCCTCCACCGGATCGGGCCCGAGGACTTCGATGCGCACACCATCGTCGAAATCGAACACGCGCCCCTGCTGGATCGTCTCGATCGCGAGCCCCTCGCTGCGGACGCCGTCGGAGAACATGCGGTGCGTCGTCGACGGCTGAACGCCGGGGCCGGCGAGCACTCGCTTCACGTCGTAGCGATCGAGCACATCGATGAAGCCCGTCATGTGATCCGCCTGCGGATGCGTCAGCACCATCATCTCGATCGATCGGTCGTTCCACGGTAGCTCGTCGCCGAGCCCGCGCATGACGGCGCGACCGGGCCCGCCGTCGACGAGGATGTCGTGGCCGCCCGGCGTCCGAATCAAGATCGAGTCTCCCTGCCCGACGTCGAGGACCGTGACTTCGAGCCGCGGAGGCGAAGCCGGCCAGAGCACGAAGCCCGCAGTGCCAATAATCAGGCCGACCGGCGCGACGATCGCGAGCGCCGACGCGACGCGTCGCGCGTCAAACGAAGGCGGCGCGATGCGGCCACCGAGTGGCGCCCCGACGTACCGAAGCGTGGCGAGCGCCAGCGCGGCAACGGCCACATACGTCGCCGTCGCCCAGCGCGACGTGTAGCCGTCGATCGATGTGAACGCGTGCGGCACCGACGCAAGCTGACGTGCGACCACGAGCCAGTACGTCAGCGCGTAGTAGCCGGGTGCCGCGCAGACGAGCCGCGCGTGTGGTAGCAGTCCGCCGAGCGCGGCAAGCAGCGACGTGACGAGGATCAGCCCGAACGCCGGCACAACGAGCACGTTCGCCGGGATCGCCACGAGCGACACGCGCCCGAAGTTCAGCGCGATCAGCGGCTCCGTCGCGATGATTGCGGCGAGCGTGACGGAGAGCGGTTCGGCGAAGAACGAATCGATCGGTCGCGGAATCGTGTCGCGACGCAGGATCCGCGCGATCCATTCGACGGTCCAATGCCGGATCGGCGACGCGAGGTAAACGATGCCGCAGGTGGCGGCGAAGGTTAGCTGAAACGAGACGTCACGCGTCACGGACGGATCGATCACGGACATTATGCCGGCGGCGAAGAAGATCGTCGTCAGCCCGCTCGTCCGCCGGCCCGCCAGCTGCGCGACGATCAGCAAGATGCCCATGATCGTCGCGCGCACGACGGGCGGCGACGCGCCGACGAGCAGCGCGTAAGCGATGACAGCCGCGATCGAGAGCGCCTGCGCGCGGCGGCGGCCGACGATCCAGGCGAACGCCATCGTGGCGTACGCGGAGACGAGTACAACGTTCGATCCCGAGACGACCACGAGATGCGACGTGTTGGTCGCGTTGAGATCGGCCGCCACATCCGCCGGCAACGCCGAACGCTGGCCGAGTAGCACGCCCTGCGCCAACGACGACTGCGGCTCGGGCAGCGCCAGCGCCAGCGCGTGCGACAGCTTACGGCGGACGTGAAGGATCGTCGAGCGCACGATCGAGTCGTCTTCGTGGCCGATCTTTTGCGCCGACGGATACCCCATCACGCTCGCGACGCCGCGTCGCGAAAGATAGTCGGCGTAATCGAACCCGTCGACATGCGGCGGCGATTCGACCTTGCCTTCCAGCTCGACGACATCGCCAGAGATGTAGCGCGGGATCGTCGCCGTCGTCACGAGCACGCCACCCGATGCCGGCTGCCAGTCGCCGCGGAGCTGCACCTCGCGCGCATCGATCGTGAACCTCTGCGATGTGTCACGAATCTCCGGATCGTCCCGCAGGACGCCTCGCACGCGCAGGGCGACGCTGTCGTTGTGATGAGCGATGGCGTCAGCGTTAAGCGACGGGCCGCTAGTCTCGAAACGCAAGATCGCGATTGAGAAAATCGCCGGTAACACGAGTGCGTAGATCGAGTACCGCAGGTCACGTCGCAAGATCGCGAGTGCCATCATCGCCGCGGCGATGCCGACGGCGAGCGGCCACGCGCCACGTCCGAGCATCGCCGTGGCGGCGATGCCGGCGAGCCATGCGGCCGCGAGCCAAGCGAGGATCATCGGCGTCCAATCGTCGCGAGCGCGATACGACGAGATACGAATCCGGTTGGAAGCGATGGTACATCGCGTTCCGGCGTCTGTCTCGCGTTCCGCTTGACGTGCGGCTACCAAAGCCGTGGCGTAGCATTACGAGCGCCGCGCACGAGCTGCCCGGCGGCGAATATCAAACAGGAGATCGTGCATGGCGGGCATCATCGAAGCGGCGCGCAAGGACGGACGGACGCTGCTGACCGAGATCGAGGCGAAGCAGGTGCTGGAAGAGGCGGGCGTGCCCGTATCGCCGGCGCGCCTCGCGAGGACGCGCGACGAAGCGATGAAAGTCGCCACCGAGCTCGGCTTTCCGATCGTGGTGAAGGTCGTCTCGGAACAGATCACGCACAAGAGCGACGTTGGCGGCGTGGCGCTGAACCTCAACTCGGCCGACGAGGTCGGCGCGGCGTTCGATCGCGTCGTCGCGTCGGCGAAGCAGCATGAGCCGTCGGCCACGATCGACGGCGTCGCGGTGCAGCGCATGGAGCGACAGGGCATCGAAGTGATCGTCGGCATGACGACCGATCCGCAGTTCGGGCCGGTGATGATGTTCGGCCTCGGCGGCGTCATGGTCGAGATCTTGAAGGACGTCGCGTTTCGCGTCGTGCCGCTGAACAAGCGCGACGCCCACCAGATGATCGAAGAGATCAAGGGCAAGCCGCTGCTCGACGGCTATCGCGGCAGTGAGCCCGCCGACGTCGCCAAGCTCGAAGAGCTGCTGCTCAAAGTGTCGTCGTTCGTCGAGCAGCACCCGGAAGTGTCGGAGCTCGATCTCAATCCCGTATTCGCCTACAAGGACGGCGCGATCGCGGTCGATGCGCGCGTCGTCTTGGCCGAAGCCCACGGCTCGTAGCATGCGCTCGATACCGCGCGTGAGAGCGACGAGACACATCGTAGGGACGCAGCTTTAGCTCCGTCCGCAATCGCCGGACGAAGCTACGGCTGCGTCCCGACGGCCTCGGTTGAACCATGTACGGAGCCGAACTTGAAACACGATCTGAAGCGCGCGCTCAATCCGAAGACCGCCGTCGTCGTCGGCTCGAAGAAGGCCGACGCGTACATGTGGCTGCGTAACTACAGCGCGTTCACCGGCCAGCTCTATTCCGTGCAGATCGATCCGAACGAGATTTCCGGCATCGAGGCGATGGGCGTGACGAACTTCACCTCACTGATGGACGTGCCCGGCGATGTCGACTACGTGATGCTCGCCGTGCCGCGGCCCGTCGCGCCGCGTGTGCTTGCCGACTGCGCGAAGAAGGGCGTCGGCGGCGTCGCGCTGTTCACGTCGGGGTTCGCCGAGACCGGCGAGGAAGAAGGCATCCGGCTGCAGGATCAGCTGCTGCAGATCGCCCGCGACGGCGACGTCTCACTGATCGGACCGAACTGCATGGGGCTGTATAACCGCCGCCTCGGCATCCGCCAGAGCGCTGAGCAGGGCGCGGGCGAAGCCGGCGACGTCGGCTTCATCTCGCAGAGCGGCACGCACGCGATCAACTTCGGGCTCGTCGGCGAGGCGCACGGCGTGCGCGTCAGCACGTCGATCAGCATCGGCAACGCGATCATTCTCGACGTGCCCGATTACCTCGACTATCTCGCCGACGACGCCGAGACGAAAGTCATCGCGATGTACATCGAGGGCGTGAAGGACGGACCGCGGTTCGTGCGTTCGCTGAAGCGCGCCGCGTCGATGAAACCGGTCGTTGTCTGGAAGGGCGGCGTCACGGCCGCCGGCGCCCGCGCCACCGCATCGCACACGGGATCGCTGGCAACGTCGCAGGCCGTGTTCAGCGCCATCGTCCGGCAGGCGGGCGCCGTCGAGGCGAACAGCCTCGAGGACACGATCGACGTCGTGAAGGCGCTGCTCTACGCCAAGCCGGCGAGGCGCGGCCGCATGGGGCTGATGGCGATGACGGGCGGCCAGTCCGTCGTGATCACCGACGCATTCGTCCAGGCGGGACTCGAAGTGCCAAGGCTTTCAGGCGCCTCGTACGAAGAACTGCAGTCGTTCTTCAACATCGTCGGCGGCAGCTACCAGAACCCGCTCGATATGGGCGGCACGATCGGCTTCGGCGGATCGCGCGAGACGCTCGACCGCCTCTTCGGCATCCTCGATCGAGACGCTAACGTCGACGCGATAGCAATGGAGATGGCGTCAGGCTTCCTGGCGCGCATGTGGGCATCGAACCCCGGCAGCCTCGACGGATTGCTCGACACGCTCGCCGCGCACAAAGAGCGATCGCCGAAGCCATTCGTCGCCGTGCTCCAGCCGCAGCACGTCGAAGACGTCGTCATACAGGCGCGCAAGCGTGTGCAAGAACGCGGCATCGCCGTCTTCGCCTCGTTCGAGCGCGCAGCCCGCGCGCTCGCGCGATCGATCGCCTACCAGCGCTTTCGCGCCGGGATGGACTAGTACGACGCGAAAGAACGTACCTCGACTCAAGCGCGGGAATTGCAGCGCGGATCCGTGGCGCGGGCGGTTCAGAGCCCGCCTCAAAAACTCGATCCCGTGTGAATCATGTGTGCGGGAGCACGTGATGGCGGAGTACACGAGCACCCAAAGATGAGGCGATGTAGAACAGCCGTCCCGGCTGTTGCGGACGGACGGAAATCACACACCGTAGGGGCACCGCTCGCTGCGCCCTCGCCGGCCGACGATCGCCGCCGCTTCTCAGCGATTGTCATTTCGAACACCCACGGTGGCGCGGGCGTTTCAGCCCGCGCGGAGCCGCTCTTAGTCGCGTGACGTGAATCACGCCTCAACTGCGAACTCAGTCAACCTCGCCATCGCCATCATCTTCGGGTTCATTGTCGTCGATCGACGGTCGCGTCGGGATCAGTTCGTCGTCGCCGCTCATCAGGTCGATGTACAGCGTGCCGTTGATGTGGCCAATCTCGTGCTCGAACGCCTGCGCAAGCAGCGAGTCGACGGCCTTCATCCGCACTTCTTTGCCGTCGCGGTTGAGCCCCTTCACCGTCACCTGCTTCGCCCGCGTCACCTCACCCTGATATCCCGGCACCGACAAACAGCCCTCGTGGAGTAGCCTCTCGCCCGACTTCTTCACGATCTCCGGATTGATAAGCTCGAGCAGCCCGTCGTCCGGCGTCTCGATGACGATGACGCGGAGCGAAACGCCGACCTGCGGCGCCGCGAGCCCGACGCCCGGAGCGTTGTGCATCGTCTCGATCATGTCGTCGATCAGCCGCAAGATCGATTCATCGATCTTGCGGATCTTCTTCGCTTTCTCGCGGAGCACGGGGTCGCCCGCGATGCGTATCGGGAGGATCGCCATCGAATGTCCTTTGCTGCGCCGCGGCTATGGTAACCGCGACGGCGACAACGCAGTAGGACATCGACGAGGATCGCTTGTCGTCGATTGGGCGCGTGGCATCGGTGAAGTCAGACGGAGGCGGCCTCGAAGCGATCGCAGAGGCGGCGCAATTGCCAGAGGTGAGCGAGGTCGTGCTCGTTCATCTCACGCGCCACTTGCATGATCGTCAGCGGCCCGAGGTACGGATGCACGCCGTGGCGCTGCCAGTCGTGATCATCGAGCGACCACAGCATGTAGACGGCCTGCTGCCGCTGCACGCCGAACTCGTCCATCAGTTCGAACGTGTCGTCGGCGGCGTCCGCTGGTTCGATCGAGTCGCCATCGAACGCCGTGATCCTCGGCTCATCAAGACGCACGATACGTTCGAGCCGCTCGACGAAATGCTTCTCCATCGTCGACATGTGCGCGATCAGCTCGTGACACGACCACTCGTCGTCGTCCGGATGCCGATCGAGCGCGCTCTCATCGAGCTCCCAGATCAGCGTCTCCATCGCGTGCGCCGTCTCGCGCAGCGCCTTGAGCAGCCAGGCTTTCGGGTCGTATTCGGGCACGGGTCGCATCGCAGCCTCCTCGGAGAGCCGGTAACGCGATCGTACGCCGATCGCGCGACGTTTACAAGAGGCAGGCGACGCAATTGAGTAGACATCGCCGACGCGATCCGCGCTGGAGGTCAACCCGTCGTCGACGCGATGCGGCGGCGGCGGACGGCGGCGTGCGCGACGCGGTTCCCGCGCGCGATCGCGAAGACCGTAAGGATCGCGATCGCGCAGCCGGTCACAACCAGCACCGGGCTAACGCCGACGAAATCCGCGGCGATGCCGGCAAACAGCACGGGCGGGATCGACGCCAGGCTGGCGATGACGGTCTGTGCTGCGAACACGCGGCCCTGGATCTCCTGCGGCACGCGGCGGTTAAGCACCGTCGTCGTCTCGATGCTGAGGAAGGTGTACGAGAACGCGATCGCCATCGCGATGATGATCGTGATGAAGATGCGCATCGCGTCGCGGTCGAACGATCGCGTCGTGAAAATGATCGGCGGCACCCACGGCGAGCCGATGCGCGCCAACGAATCAACGAAGCCGAGCAGGATGACGGCCGCGATCAGCGTTGCGAATGCGACGCCGATCGTCACCGCCGGCCCGCGCCGGCCGCTGATATGCGGCGCGAGCCGCAGCGCCAGCCAGACACCGAACGCCGCCGGCGAGAGCACGAGCGCCGTGTAATCCGAAGAGACGTGGAGCACGCTGCCGGAGTACGCCGGCGCCAGCGTCAGGACGACGATAGAGATCACGCTCGCCAGCACGACGATCGACATGCTGAGATACGACACCGCGTCCTCGGTGAACTCGTGCCACGCCGTGAACATGCGCTCCAGCGATCCCGACCAGACGTCGCCGGCGTCCTTCGCCTCTTCGCGCGCGATCGACACGCCGGCGAAGTGAAACGCCGCGCCGAGAAACAGTAGCCCGCAAATGATCGCCAGCGGCGCCGCGCCGACGGTCTGCAGAAACAGCGGCGGCAGGATCAGCAACCCGAGCGTCTGCGCGACGAGGCTGCCGAGATTGTTGACGGCATTGGCGTTCGAGATCTGCTCGCGATCGACCATCTGCGGCAGCGCGGACTGCTTCGTCGGCCCGAGAAACTGCGCCGTCACCGCGAACCCGACGGCGATCAGGTAGATCACCCACAGGCTGCTTCCAGAGACAGCGACGAGCAGGCACAGCCCCGCCTGTACGACGCTCGTCACCGCCAGCACGAGATTCTTTGGCAAGGCATCGCTGACCGACCCAGCGAGCGCTACAAAGAGCGCCGCCGGCCCGATGTATGCGGCGACAAAAAGGCTGCTGAAGAAACTCTTGCCCGTGCTCTGGGCGATCAGCAGCAGCATCGTGTAGATCATCGCATTGAAGGCGACGTCCGAGAACAGCCGCCCGATCCAGAAGCGGCGATAGACTTCGTTGTGCTCGACGAGATCGCGCTCGCCGATCAGCGACGCGACGCGTTGCACGGGTGTGCCGGGAATCGCCATCATCTGTGTGCCGCTGACAAATGTTGCATCGGGTTGAGGCTCCTGTGAACGATTGCAGCACAAACAGCATGGCTGAACCGTTGCGAACCGCGCTCGCGAGCGATCGGAATCGCACGATGAGCGCCACACCGGATGAAGGCGGACCCGGATGACCAGCGCCGTGCCCGAGCCACACGACGCGCGTGTCGAAGCTGTCATCGCCGCATTTCAGCGCGAGTTCGGGCGCGCGCCCGAAGGTATCGCCAAGGCGCCCGGCCGCGTTAATCTGATCGGCGAGCATGTCGATTACAACGACGGCCTCGTCCTGCCCCTCGCGATCGATCGCAGCGTAATGGTCGCGTGGGCGCGCCGCGACGACGATGCCGTCTGGGCGTACTCCGCCGACCTGCGCGAGCACTCCCGCTTCAACCTCGCCAACGTCACGCACGCGGCGTCGGGATCGTGGTCGAACTATGTGCGCGCCATCTGCGCCACGATGTTCGCCGAGCGACAACCGCTGACGGGCACGGATCTCGCCATCGCGGGCGACGTGCCGCAGGGCGCGGGGCTGTCATCATCCGCCGCTGTCGAGGTCGCCGTCGCCGGCGCGTTGCGCGACGCAGGCTCGTTGTCGATCGACGACGTGGCGCTCGCGCGATTCTGCCAGCGCGCGGAGAACGAGTTCGTCGGCGTGCAGTCAGGCATCATGGATCAGTTCGCATCGGCGCTCGCGCAACGCGATCATGCGCTGCTGATCGATTGCCGCTCGCTCGACTACCAGCAGGTGCCGTTGCGTCTCGCCGACGCCGAGCTGGCGATCGTGATCGCCAACAGCGCCGTGAAGCGCGAGCTGATCACCAGCGCATACAACGATCGCCGTCGTGAGTGTGACGCCGCGATCGCCGAGTTGCGGACGCTGCTAGCGCGTCCGCAACTGCATTCGTTGCGGGATGTAACCGTCGACGAGATCGCGACGCTCGACGTCACCTTAAGCGTGCCGTTGCGACGCGCGCGCCACGTCATCACGGAGATAGATCGCGTCCGTTCGGCGATAGATGCGCTCGCTCGTGATGACTTCACACGCCTCGGCGACCTGATGGCCGCATCGCACCAGAGCCTGCGCGATCACTACGAGGTCAGCTCGTCACAACTCGACCTCCTCGTCGAGCTGGCGGCCGCGCAGCCGTACGTCCTCGGCGCGCGCCTCACCGGCGCCGGCTTCGGCGGCTGCACCGTGAACATCGTCCGCGCGGACGCCATTAACGCCTTCGAGCGCGACGTGATCGCGCACTATCGACAACGGACATCGCTACCGGCCGAGATCTACGTCACGTCGCCCCAGCATGGCCTCCGCACATGGAGTCTCTGATACGCCCGCGCGACCCCGCGCCCCTCGCGCAACACTTCCCCCAAGATTCCTTCGTGTCCTTCCTGGTTAATCCCGTCGTCATCAGCTGCGTCAGCGCCGCATTTCCGCATCGTCGCGCCCGCTTCTACAATGCGTTCATGAGATTCGCCGACCGCATCGAGAAGCTGCCACCGTACCTGTTCGCGCAGATCAGCAAGAAAGTTGCGGCGAAGAAGGCCGAGGGCATCGACGTCATCTCGTTCGGCATCGGCGACCCCGATCTGCCGACGCCGCCGCACATCATCGATGCGCTCTGCGAAGCTGCGCGCGAGCCGGCGAACCATCGCTACCCCGAGACCGAAGGACTGCCCGACTTTCGGCGCGCGTCCGCCGACTGGTACGAGCGCCGTTTCGGCGTGAAACTCGATCCGGCGACGGAGGTGATGTCGCTCATCGGCTCGAAAGAAGGCATCGGCCACATCGCGCTGTGCTTCATCGATCCGGGCGATGTCGCGCTGGTGCCCGATCCGGCGTACCCCGTGTACGAGATCGGCACGATGTTCGCCGGCGGCGAATCGTACGCGCTGCCGCTGCTCGAAGAACGCGGCTTCCTGCCCGACCTCGATGCCGTGCCGGCCGACGTCGCACACCGAGCGAAATTGCTCTGGCTGAATTATCCGAACAACCCGACGGGCGCCGTCGCGGACATCGAGTTCTTCGAGCGCGCCGTCGCCTTCGCCCGGAAGTACGAGATCGCCATCTGCCACGACGGCCCGTACAGCGAAGTCGCGTACGACGAGTACGTCCCCGTGAGCTTCCTGCAGGCGAAGGGCGCGATGGACGTCGGCATCGAGTTTCATTCGCTATCCAAGAGCTACAACATGACCGGCTGGCGCATCGGCATGGCCGTCGGCAACGCGCGCATCATCGACGCCTTGATGCGCGTGAAGTCGAATCTCGACTCCGGTGCGGCGCAGGCGATCCAGCGCATGGCGATCGCCGCGCTCGACGGCCCGCAGGACGGCATCGCCGAACACAACGCGATCTACCAGCGTCGCCGCGACAAGGTCGTCGACGCGCTGCGCAAATTGGGGCTCCAGGTGACGCCGCCGAAAGCCAGTCTCTACGTCTGGGCGCGCGTGCCGGATGGGATGACGTCGGCCGGGTTCGCCGAGCGGCTGCTGGACGAAGCGGCGGTGATCGTCACACCGGGCAACGGTTACGGGCCGATGGGCGAGGGCTTCGTGAGGCTGT
>JBBQVO010000086.1:0-13790 GCA_038211505.1 Dehalococcoidia bacterium
CCGACGGCGACGAGCGCAGCAACAAGCGAGGAGCATCGATGGGAACGAGTAGTAACGTGAAGATGAGGGAGATAGCGGCGGGCGGGATGACGTTCACGTGCCGCGAGGCGGGGGCGAGCGGCGAGCCGGTGATCCTGCTGCACGGCTTCCCGGAGACGTCGCACATGTGGAAGCGGCTGATGCCGTCGCTCGTCGACGCGGGCTACCGTTGCCTGGCGCCGGATCAGCGCGGCTACAGCGCGGGCGCGCGGCCCGACGCCGTCGACAAGTATCGATACGAGGACATCTCGGACGACGTCATCGCGCTGGCGGACGCGTGGGGCGTCGAGCGGTTTCATCTCGTCGGTCACGACTGGGGCGCGCTGTGTGGCTGGGCCGTCGTCGATCGCTATCCGGAGCGGATCGCGAGCTGGACGGCGATGTCGGTGCCGCACGCGAAGGCGTTCGCCATTGGCGTGCGCGACGATCCAGAGGAGGAGCCGTACCGCCAGATCCTGCAATTCTTCTTAACACCAGAACTGCCCGAGACGACGTTTGCGGCGAACGACTACGCGGCGCTGCGCAACGCCTGGACGGAGAGCGACACGGAAGAAGTCGAGGCGTACCTCTCGGTGTTTCAGCAGCCGGGCGCAATGACGGGCGCGCTCAACTGGTACCGCGCGTCGCGTGGCCACGCACGCTCGCTCGACGACGATAGCGTCGCCTTCGGGCCGGTGTCTGTGCCGTCGCAGCTGATCTGGGGCAAGAACGATTTGTACATCCGGCCGTCGTGCGTCGAGGCGGCGGCGGCGTACATGAAGGGTCCGTATCGCGTCGTGCCGCTCGACGCCGGCCACTGGCTCGCGCAGGAGCAGCCGGACGAAGTGCGCGCGGCCATCATCGAGCACCTCCGCGCGCATCCGATTGGCTGAGGCAAACACCGAACTCGATTGCGGTTGTTGCTACCGCCGGAGCCCCAACGGCCGGCGAAATCCGCGCACGATGGACGAAGTGACACCAAACGCTATGACTTCACCGCGCAGAGATGAGATCCTGACTCTTTGCGGATCGATGCAACGCCCCGCGCACTTCGGAATGTTTCACGTGAAACATTTGTTCTGGATCGCGCCGCCCGAAAGCGAAACGCGTTTTTCCTCGAAGACAATCAATCGCCGGTGTTCGTCCAGCGCTAGCCCAGCGCTGGTTCGACGAGGATCTTTGCGTGCGTGTCGGGTGACGCGAGCGCGCGGAAGGCGTCGGGGACGCCGGCGATACCGACTTCGCCAGTGATCAGCGGCGCGACGTCGATCTTGCCGCTTGCGATGTGCGTGAGCGTCGAGGAGAACTCTTCGGGCGTGTAGCCGAGCACGAACTGCATCGACAGTTCTTTGTTGATGCCGAGCATCGGCCGGATCGTGTCCTGTTCCATGCAGACGCCGACGACGAGAATCCGCGCTTGCCGAGGCGCGTCGCGCATCGCCCGATCGAGCATGCCGGGGACGCCCACGGCTTCGTACATGACGAGCGGGCGCTGACCGTCGACGCGCTTCCAGGCGTCGATGGCGGATTCGCTTCGCGGATCGACGACGTGCGTGGCGCCCATCGTTTCGGCGAGCGCGCGACGGGCGGCGGAGAAGTCGGCGGCGACGATCACCGGCGCATCCATGAGCTTGAGCGCGGCGATCACGGCGAGGCCGACAGGGCCGCAACCCAGGACGAGCGCGGCGTCGCCGGCAGCGAAGCCTGATTTGGCGACGGCATGCAGTCCGACGGCCATCGGCTCGGTGAGCGCCGCGTGGCGAGGGTCGAGATCGGCCGGCACCTTGAGGCAGAGGATGGACGAGAGGATGATGCGCTCCCCGTAGCCGCCAGGGTACGTGTTGGAGTAGCCGATGCTGGCGAAGCCATCGGCGGAGAGCACGACGGGGATCGAGACGACGATATCGCCGACGTCGACGTTCGTGACGCCGGGACCGCACTCGACGATGCGGGCGCTGAACTCGTGCCCCATCACGATATCTTTGTTGAGATCGAAGATGAACGGGGCGCCGCTCGCCTCGGCCGATTCGATCATCTTCTCCGGAAACTTGAGCGCGTGCAGATCGGAGCCGCAGATGCCGCAAGCGATGGTTTCGGCGCGCACCTGGCCCGGGCCGAGATCGGGCTCCGGCGCGTCATCGATGACGACCAGTTGTTTTCCACGCATGACGGCGGCACGCATCATCGATCCTCCAACGTTCCCATAGTCCGCTATTCGTGGCGATCATGACAGCGCGCGGTGCGAGGCGCCAGTCCGGTGCGGTGCGGTGAGATACGCAGTCGAGGTGCGACAGAGGCGGACGACCGACGCGCTCGCAACCGCTGCGTCCTCGCACATCCCCGCGCGGGCTGAAACGCCCGCGCTACATGGTGCCGAATCGTGCGCGAGACGTGCGTACTCTAGCCACTATCCGCTATCCGCTATCCGCCCGCGATCAATTCGCGGCGGCGTGGGCGTTGAGGTCGTCAAGCGCTTGCTTCGCGGTGGAGGCGTAGAGGACTGAGAAGCGCGGAGACTTCTGCTCGACGGTCTCTAGCAGTTGCTTCGCGCGGGCGTTGTCGTGGGCTACCTTGTAGATCATGCCGGCGTGAAAGAGGACGAGCGGATCCTGTATGCCGGTGGCGAGGGCGTGGTCGATCGCCTCGCGAGCGGCGGGGACGTCGCCGGACTTGAACTCGACCCACGCCAGTACGTCGGCTGCCTGGACGCTCGGTTGTACGGCGTAGGCGTTTTTCGCACGCTCGACCGTCGACGCGACGTCGCGATCGTGGTCGGCGTTGTAGAGGCCGATCTGCAGATCGAGATTGACGCCATTCGCCGCGTACAGCTGCTCTATGGCGGCGATCAGGGCGAACTGCTGTTGCGCTCGCGTTTGGTCGCCCGATGCGGCGTAGACGTCGCCGAGCGCGATGACGTATTCGGGCAGCGGGATGCGATTGATGGCACGGGTGTAATAGTCGATCGCCGTTGGCCAGTCTTGCTTCGACGCCGCGACGCGGCCGATGCCGGCGAGCGCGTGCACGTAGCCGGGGAAGATGTCGAGCGAGCGCTGATAGTCGGCGCCGGCGTCATCGATCTTGCCCTCCGCGAATTCGAGGTTCGCGAGCTGTGAATACGCCCACGCCGCATGCTCGGCCACGCCGTCGCCTTCGGAGCGCGAGATGGCGTCGCGCCAACTCTTCTCGGCTTCGTCGAGACGCCCGCGCACCGTGAACAAGAGCGCGCGACGACCGAACGCCGAGAGATCGGGTTGAATCGTCACGACTTTCTCGAAGGCGACGTCGGCGTCGTCGTACCGGCCGAGGCCCATGTCGGCATCGCCGAGGGCGCCGTAGGCGTACGCCTCCTTCGGCTTCTGCGGGATCGCCTGTTGTGCGAGATCGAGGCCGCGCGCGAAGTCGTGCTTGGTGACGCTGACGGCGGCGAGCAACGCGACGCCTTCGTAGTTGTCGTTCGTGCGGATTTCAAGCGACTTCTTCAGCGCGCTCTCGGCGAGCGTGAGCTCCGAGACGTCGCCTGTCTCGCGCGCGCGCTGCATGTGTTCGATGGCGATCGATGTGAGGCTGAAGACATCCAGCGAGTCGTTCGCGCTGCGCGTTTCGAGGAACTGCAGCTGGCCGTCGCGTTTGAGGTGGTCGGCGGTGGCCGTCGCCGAGATGCGATCGACGGTGCCGGGAGAAGAAGCGGGGGAGGCCGTCGATTCCGACGAGCCTCCCCCGCATGCGATTGCAACCAGTGGCAGCGTGAGCGTTGCGAGAATGATGTGCGAACGCGCGATGATCATCCTGCCGCTAACGCGGCCTCCTTCGAACTAGCGTCCACGCCTCGCGGCGACGGCGCCACCCGTGGCCACGACGGCAACACCAGCGATGCCGAGCGCGAGCCAGACGAGCATGCTGTTGCCACCGCTCGTGCCATCACCGGTACCGGTGTTCGGCGGAGCGATCGGGCCCGTGGGCCGCGTCGGCACGACGGGCGGCGGAGCCGTCGTCGGTGCCGGGGCGGCGGTCGGGGCGGCGACGGCCTGCGTGTTCGGGGCGCCGATGTACGGGAACACGCTCAGGAACGTGCTGTCGTTGTCCACGAAGTCGCTGGCAGCCGGGCTACCAGTGATCAACTGCAGTTCCGCATCGATCACGTCGTCGGTAAGCTTGCGGCCGTTCAGGAAGCCGAACGGCTTGCTCGTGTCGAACGTCAGGATATCGGGCAGCAGCGCGTCAGCGAGAGCAGGCGAGCTGTTGAGCGACTGCAGCTTCGCGACGAGCGTGCTCTTCCACTTCGCGAGGTCGTCGGCCGGCTTCGTGTTGTTGAAGGCGTCCTTCTGGTCGGCCGGGATGAATACCGTCGCGACCGCGGGGCGGCCCATGCGGTCGATGACCTGGCGCTGGTCGGCGCCGTTGGTCGAGTCATCCTTGCTGGTCACGGCCCAGACACCAGCAGCGGTGCCCTTGCCGCCCTGCGGCCCGCCCATGATTTCTTCCGGCGAAACCTCAAGCACGATAGCCGAGACGTTCAGGCCGGCGAAGAAGTTGACGCCCGGGTTGCGGAACTTGAGTCCCGCCTTGAAGGCATCGAGGTCGAAGAAGAACGGGTCATCGCGCAGACCGGCGAACAGACTGTCGTTCGTGAAGTTGTGCGAGACCGCCGGCGGTTGACCTGCTGAGGTCGTCGTGCCTTCCATAAAGACTTCGCCACCATCAGACAGCGAGTCTGCCTGAGCGCCGACGGCCTTGCGGACGACGACGTCCTGCGTCTGGCCGGTGGCATCGCTCTGGTTCGTGGTGAACGTGATGTTGAACGAGATGTCCGGCACCGCGTCGCCGTTGTTGTCGATCTTGATCTGGTAGAGACCGCCCTGTGTCTTCGTCTCGAAGACGGGCTGGTCGCCTGGCATCGCAAGCCCGTTGACGGTGATGCCGAGCACGACGTTGCCGTTCGATCCGGCAAACGCGTACACATCGGCGAGGTCGAGCGCGTGGTTGGCCTTGGCCAGCGGCGCGTCCGCGTGGTCGGCGCCGGATGCGGATCCGAAACCGGCGAATAGTGCGGTCCCGATGACGGCGGCGCCGCCCAGAACTGCCAGCAACTTCCTCATGTTCTCCTCCATACGCTGACTGAGATCACGGCACTCCCGTGATCGCCACTGTGTGCCGCTTCCTGCGGCGTACGAACGTGCCCGATTCACCTCCAACGGCTAGAGGGCGTGTCCTGCCCGTTCCCTGGCTCTGGCGCTCATTCGATCCAAAGCGCGATTGAGATCAGCATTCGTAACAGAATTCACGAAACCAGCGCGAGAATCGGTGAGCGTTTCCCCGATATGACGCATTCGCAGCCCTCCGTTCTGCTGCTCATGGCGCTGGCGGCGGCACGTCGGTGGTGGGCGCCGCGACTTCCGTCGGCGGCGGCGCCGGCACGGCGATGCCCTTAGGGTCGATAATAAACGAATCTACGCGCTCTGGGGTGAGAAACTCGGATAAATTTTGGCAAACCGTTTCGATCCAGACGACACGTCCGTCCTTTATGTGAAGCGCGGCGCCAGATGCGCCACTGGCGCCCGCCGCGCCCGTCTGGAATACGAGCACCTGCGTGCCACCGAACCCACCTCCGAACGCCGCAGGATCGGCTTTGGGCGCGTACGCCGCGACAACCGTCGTCGGTGGCGGCAGGGCGAGACTGAACGCGTCAGGTACCTGCTCGGGCCGGATCCAGGCGCGGCCGTCGGCACAATGCTGCGACGGGAGCACTTCTACGTCTTTGCCGTCGGCCTCGTCGGCGCGACATGCCGGGGGCCCACCGCCCGCTTCCGGCGCGTCCTTCAAGCAGGCGATTTTCTGATAGCCGGTGAGACCCGCGAGCTCGATGCTGTCGTGCGCGACGGCGGCCGACGCGACCTGATCAACAGCGGGAAGGTTGGTGAAGGTCTTCGCGGGCGGTGGCGGCTGCGAGCTGCCCGCACCGACCGTGTGCGTCGTCGTCTTGGTGCCGCTGCCGCCGCATGCCGCGAGCGACACGGCGAGCAGCATCGCTGCCAGGGCGGGGAGGATAGCGGTGCGAATCATTGAGCGGAGTATATCGGGCATAGCGCGTGGCGCGAAAGACGATGGCCTCTCGCCTGAGATCGCGGTGGAGCGTTCGCGGCGGATCAGCCGGCGGCCGTTTCAGCCAGCTCTTTGAGCTCTTCGGCCTCACCCTCTTCGCCGGGCCATGCGCGCTTCTTCAGCAGTTCGCGCGGTGGATCGATGTAGATGGCCCCCCAACCGCAGGCGTCTTCGCAGAGGCGGCAGCCCGTGCAGCGTTTTTCGTTCAGTACGGCGATGCCGAAGAAATCGCCGACGGTGCGTTCGGGCTCACCGAGCGTCAGCGCCTCGAACGGACAGATCTGGATACAGAGCTCGCAGCCGCTACCGATGCAGTTGTCTTCGACGACGATCGCCTTCGGCCACTCTTTGCGCGGGAACGTCTTGCAGATGTCGCCGAGGTCATCGAGGATCGCCTCCGGCGGGCAGACGACGCCGCAGGCGCCGCAATCGATGCAGAGGTTCGGATCGATGACATGAACAACGTTGCGCGACCCCGTGATCGCGTTCGTCGGGCAACGTTTTGTGCACGCCGTACAGCCGATGCAAGTGTCAACGATGGTGTAGGGCACGGGCACTCCTGAGATACGGCAGAATCAGCGAATTCGGCGCATCGCTTGTGAAATCGTACACGTAAGTATAGGATCGCGCCCGAAGGCGAACAAGCCGGAGGTTCCCTACGCCGTCGGTTTGATCGTCGCGAAGACGCACCGTAGCATCGAGTTGCGCACGAATCTGCGCCAACGAGGGAGGAAGTCGAGATGCCGACAACAGCGGAGATCGTAACGGCGTACGGGGCGGCGTGGAACGAGGCCGATGCGGGGAAGCGGCGGACGCTGCTGGAGCGGGCGTGGGCCGACGACGGCACATACACAGACCCGACCTCGGACGGCGCCGGGCGAGATGCGTTGCTTGAGATCATCGCCGGATTTCATATACAGAGTCCTGGCGGGAGCATCGTGATCACGAGCGGCATCGATCAGCATCACAATCGGATCCGGTTCGCCTGGGACTTTCGCGACGCGACCGGCAAGACGGTGATCAGCGGCATCGACGCCGGCGAGCTCGCGGACGACGGACGCATCTCGAAGATCGTCGGATTCTGGGGCGCTCCTCCGGCGCTGCGGTAGGTCAAGGATGTAGCCCGGTCATTCGATTCATCCTCGCTCACTCGCAGCGCGGAGGGCGGCGGCTACGCGGCGATCACTGTGGGATCGTGGCCGAAGCAGCTGTGCTCGACGAAGCGGAAGATCGCCAACCATTGATCGAAACCGAGCTGCGACGACGGGCCGTGCGCGCGAAACGCGAGATCGTCCGCAAGACGCTTCACCTGCCGCGCGGTGAGGTACGGCCGTAGCGAGCGTGACAGCTCCGGCGCGCCGTGCGTGAACGTCGCCGCCGTGAATGCGCGATAGCGTGGCTGCTCATGGGCATCAAGCAGCGACCGATCCCGGCGATGGATGCGGAGCAGCGCACTTTCGACGCGCGGAGGCGGCATGAAGTCGGCACGCCGCAGCACACCGGCGATCTCGATCTTGAACGCCGGCTTGTGCAGCAACGAGAAGAGCGTCTCACGCGGATCGCCGGCGAACTTCTCCGCCGCTTCACGCTGCAAGATCAGCAGCGCATCGTCGGGCGGACGCGCCGCATGCAGTAGCTTGCGCAGCAGAGCGGCTGTGACGCTGTACGGCACGTTCGAGACGACGCGATACGGCGTGCGCGGCAGCGTGTAGTCGAGAATGTCGGCGTGTACGCATTGCACGTCACGGCGTCCGGCCATGCGCCGAGACAGGCGATCGAACAGCCGCTGATCTTTCTCGATAGCGATGACGTGATATCCGGCGTCAGCGAGCGCTTGCGTGAGCGCGCCGTCGCCGGCGCCCGGTTCGATGATGACGGCACGCGCGTCGAACGGTAGCCGGCGCGCGATCGCGCGCGCGGCGGCGGGTCGCAGATAGTGTTGCGAGAGTTCGGGTTTGCGATGGACAACGCGAGGATCGACGTGACGCATAACAGCACCTCCGGCCTGGAGGGGCGCCATGTCGTGCGACAGGTGAGCAAGATGTACGAGCGCGCGGCATCGACGCCGTCAGCAGGCACGCAATTCGTGTCAGGTGACAGGAGGTAAGCCCGACCGGTGTCGCGGCCGGGACGTCCGCACGGGGCGGACGGTTAGCGTCGTAATCGTATGTTACAGCAACTCATAAGACTGGAGGTATGGTAACGAGTGCGCGCAACGGAGGTCAATCGTGCGCATCCGTTGGGACACGCGCCGTCGATTCTACATCGGCGATGGAGACGAGTGTTCGGCGGAGTTCCGTCTCGTAGGCCGCGACTTCGTGCGCGACCATCGCCGCGTCCCAGCCAAAGCGCGGCGCGATGATGCGGGCGGCGCGCTCGGCGCCGTCGAGCGCGTGACACTTGCTCCACCCGACGGGTAGCCGCCGCAGCAGCACATCCGCGAGTGTGACCGCCTCCTCGCGCTCGACGGCGTAAGCGACCTGCGCGAGGATCTCCGGATTGTGCTCGCAGATCCGCCCGGCGAGCGCAGCGTCGACTGCGATCAGCGTGCGCACCTCGTCCGCACGTGCGCCGTACAGCGTCAGCGGGTCATCTTCCATCGTCGGCAACGGGCCGGTCGCCGCGACTGCAGGGCGGGGCTCATGGCGACCCATCAACGCGTCGCTGCTCGGCGCGCAGTGTTTCTTGATCGCGGGGAGCGCCATGCGTGCCAGCGCGCGATACGTCGTGAGCTTGCCGCCGACGACGGAGAGCAGACCATCGGGGCCGCCGCGCTTCTGCTGATCGATGACGTAGTGGCCGCGCGGGATCTTGCTCTCGGGCGTGCCGTCGGGCATCCGCGGGAGCGGGCGCACGCCGCAATACGTGTAGAGCACGTGCTCGCGAAGCAGCGGCGTCGATGGGAATAATCGAGTCGCCTCATCGAGCAGGTAGCGCAGCTCGTCCGGCGTGCACTGCGCCTTCGATGGATCGCCGTCGTAGCGCAGATCCGTCGTGCCGACGAGCGTGTACCGATACCACGGCAGGATGAAGAACGGCCGCCCGTCCTCTTTCGCCGACGCGAAGATCGCGTGGCCCGGCCCGTTTGGCCACTCGACGACGAGGTGGCTGCCCTTCGTGCCGCCGATCAACCGATCGTGACGCTCGGCATCGCTACCGGCGAGCACGGCATCGACCCACGGCCCGGCGGCGTTGACAACGACCTTCGCTTCGACCGCGGCGGTCTCGCCGGAGCATTCGTCGCGCAGCACGACGCCGCGCAGCACATGTCCCGGCGAGTTCAGGCGTTCGACCGACGTGTGATTCAGCGCGACGCCGCCAGCGTCGGTCATGTCGCGGAGCGCGTCGATCACGAGACGCTCGGGAAACTCCACCTGCGCATCCGACATCAGGTACGTCGCGCGCAGGCCGTCGAGGTTCAATGCAGGCTCGTAGTCACGGAGTGCGCCGCGGGAGAGCGCACGGCTCCACGGCAGCGATTTGCGAAACGAGAAGAGATCGTAGAGCAGCAGGCCGATGCGGATCTTCCAGGGCGGGCGCGCGTCGCCGCGATAGACCGGCACAAGCAGTCGCAGCGGCCGTACAAGGTGCGGCTCGTCGCGCACCAACGTCTCGCGTTCGTGCAGCGACTCATAGACGAGGCCAAACTCGCCGTGCTCGAGATAACGGAGACCGCCGTGAATCAGGCGCGTCGCGCGCGACGTCGTGCCGCCGCCGAAGTCGTTGCGCTCGACGAGCAGCGTACGATAGCCGGCCAGCGTCGCTTCGCGCGCGACGCCGGCGCCGTTGATGCCGCCGCCGATGACGATCACGTCGAACTTCCGCTTGGCGATGTCGGCGAGCGCCGGCCTCACGTCGCGCCCTCGATGGCCCAGCCCTTCGCACGCTCGACCGCGCGCTGCCAGCCGCTGATCAGCCTGTCGCGATCGGCGGACTGCATTTGCGGCTCGAAGACGCGATCGGCGCGCCAGATGCCGGCGATCTCCTCCTCGTCCTTCCACACGCCGACGGCCAGCCCCGCAAGATATGCCGCTCCAAGTGCCGTCGTCTCCGTCGTCGCGGAGCGAACAACGGGGCGTTGCAGCACGTCGGCCTGAATCTGCATCAGCAGATCATTCGCGACAGCGCCGCCATCGACGCGCAGCTCGGGCATGGCGACGCCGGTCTCGCGTTCCATCAACTCGACGACGTCGAGCGTTTGCAGCGCGATCGCTTCGAGCGTGGCGCGCGCGATGTGCGCGGACGTCGTGCCGCGCGTGATGCCGCAGACCGTGCCGCGCGCGTACATGTCCCAGTGCGGCGCGCCGAGCCCCGAGAACGCCGGCACGACGTACACGCCGTCGCTCGAGGGCACGGATGCCGCCAGCGGCTCGCTCTCGGCAGCGCTCTTGATGATGCCGAGGCCATCGCGCAGCCACTGGATCGCCGCGCCGGCGATAAAGATGCTGCCCTCGACGGCGAATCGCTGACGCCCGGCGATGCGCGTGGCGACGGTCGTGAGCAGCCCGTGATCGGAGAAGATAGATTTATCGCCGGTGTGCTGCAGCAGGAAGCAGCCCGTCCCGTACGTATTCTTCGCGCTGCCGGCGGTGAAGCATCCCTGACCGAAAAGCGCCGCCTGCTGATCGCCGGCGATGCCCGCGATCGGGATCGCGCGTCCGAAGATCGCGGCATCGGTCTCGGCGACGACGCCGCTGCTGTCGACGATCCGCGGCAGCATGGCGCGCGGGATGTTCAACTCCGCGAGCATCCGCTCGTCCCAGTCGCCCTCGCGCAGGTTGTAGAGCATGGTGCGCGAGGCGTTCGTGGCGTCGATCACGTGCTCGCGACCTCCGGTGAGCTTCCAGATCAACCACGAGTCGACAGTGCCGAAGGCGAGCTCGCCGGCCTCAGCGCGCTGTTGTATCCCATCGCCCGCTTCGGCTCCCGCCTGCAGGCCCTGTCGGGAGTGATCGAGCAGCCAACGGACCTTCGTGCCGGAGAAGTAGGCATCGATCAGCAGCCCCGTCCGCGCGCGCACCTCCGCATCGAGTCCGCGCGCGCGCAACTCCTCGCAGATCGACGCGGTGCGGCGGCACTGCCAGACGACGGCATCGTTGATCGGCCGCCCGGTCGCGCGCTCCCAGACGATCGTCGTCTCGCGCTGATTCGTGATCCCGATCGCCGCAACGTCATCGATGGCGACCTTCGACGATGCGAGTGCATCGCGCGCGGCCTCGAGCTGCGATGACCAGATCGCCTCTGGATCATGCGACACCCAGCCGGGCTGCGGGTAGATTTGCGGGAATTCGCGCGCCGCCCGCGCGACGGCCACGCCGGCAGCGTCGAAGAGGATCGCGCGCGAGCTGGACGTACCCTGATCGAGCGCGAGAATGTATCGCCGCATGGGGTGAGTGTACGAAAGCGCCGAACGTCGGGCGAGCGTGACGCCGCTCAGCGGTCGAGCTGGTCGCCGTCCTCCCAGCGTTTGAGGATCGCCGCCTGCTCGGGCGTCGTGCGAATGCGCAGCGCCTCCACGACCAGCCTGGGACGGCGGCCGCTGTGCAATTGTTGTTCGAGGATCGCGAGCAACGCCGGTCGATTTGTCGAAGCCATGAGCACCGTGATGTAGGCGTACAACTCGTCGCTAATCTTCGCGGCCAGCAGACGCTCGATCGCGCCGTACAGCGACTCCATCTCGCGCTCGATGATCGTCTCGGCGACGGCGAGCGCGAGGCGATCGTTCTCTGACGCGAGCGCTATCCGAATCACTTCCTTCGCGTAGCGCTCGACAATCTCTTGCGGAGCGCCAGCCAAGACCTCGAATGCGGCGGCGACCTGCTCGGGCGGCCGCGTTCCCGTCTTGAGCCACTGGTAGATCTGCGCTTGCTTGCCCGTCGCCGCAAGCAGGGAGATCACCGCGTCGAGAACGTCCGGGTGCTCGTCGTAGTCCGAGTTCAGATGTTCCGCCGCGATGTACCCGAAATGCTCCGGGCTCACGCGGGCAATCATCCGCAACCCGTACGTCCGCAAGCGCCACGAGACATCATCCGCGAGAATCTTCTCGAATGTCGCCGCGGCGCGAAACGCGATATCGCTGTCGCGAAGATCGGCCGTCTGATCGAGCAGCTGCACGATCGCCGATCGCATCGCGCAGCCTTGATCGCGCTTCGAGCCGTCCGCATCGAGGTCGAAGTAAAGGTTGCGCAGTTCGCCCCGCAGCGCCGGCAGCGGCCGCGCGAGCAGCGCTTCGAGCGCCGCCTCACGCTGCAGCCGTACGCCAGACGCGAGCATCTCGCGCACGAGCGCGGCGAACGGCGGCTCATCGCCGGCGGCGAGGATCTTCAGTCGCGATGTGTCGACGGATGGCGGACGCTTCTTGGGTGGCATCAGCGGGGATACAGGAGCACGGGCACGCCGAACATGGGCATGCCGGTGTCGTTCGTGAGCACGGTCGCGCCATCGAGCGATGCGATCGCCGCGATCAGCGCGTCGGCAAAACGTGCGCGCCGTTGCTTTTGATCCATCGGCGCCAGCCACGTCGCAGCGAGACGGGCCGCTTCCGAAGAAAATGGCAACCGCGAGCCTTGAGCAAGCGCGCTGGCAAAAACGATTTCCGCATCGCGGTCGGCGCGCATTGAACCGAAGAACTCAGCCTCGACGACAGGATCGACGGAAACGATGTGGTCTCCGGCGAGGATCTCGGAGCGGTACTGATGGATGACCGACTCGTCTCGATGCCAATCGACAAGGAAGGACGTGTCGAGATGGAGCCTCAATCGGCTACGACCTCGTCGTCCTCCCAGTCGCCCCAAAAGTCATGAAGAATTTCGGTGCTTGTGCGAGCATTGGGATCGCTGCCGGCAAGCCGCGTCAAGAAGTAACGCGCTTCGCGCTTCGTGAGCTTCGGAATCGGCGTACCGATGGGTTCGGCGCGAATGCGGTCAAATTTCTGTTCGAGCGTCTCACGCTTGCGCCGGACGGGCTTCGGTTTTGGCTTCCTTGATACAACCATCGTGACTGCATCATACAAAACTGGCCGCTCGGGTTGCGCCGTCCGTAGCTTCAACCGCAGGCTTGCTCGCGGGCTCGCTGCGCTACCGCGACGGAACTTCCATGAGCGGGATGACGTTTTCGTCGGCGTGGCCGACGGCGGTGTAGGTGCCGGCTTCCATCTCGGCGATGATCTTTTCGCCTTCTTCGATCAGCGCGCTCATGAACTCCGGCTCGTCGACGGTCTTGACGATCTCGCCCTTGCGGAAGATGACGCCGCGGCCCTTGCCGCCGGCGATGCCGAGATCGGCCATCTTCGCCTCGCCGGGGCCGTTGACAACGCAGCCCATGACGGCGACGGTGAGGATCTTGCCACGCTTCGTGAAGTGCTCTTCGACTTTGTTCGCCAGCGGGATCAGCTCGATCTCGATGCGGCCGCACGTCGGGCAGGCGACGAGTGTCGCGCCGCGCTTGCGAAGGTTCAGCGTGTTGAGGATGTCCCAGCAGATCGGCACTTCCTCCACCGGATCGGCGGCGAGCGAGACGCGGATCGTGTCGCCGATGCCTTCCGATAACAGGATGCCGATGCCGATCGCACTGCGGACGGAACCGGCGCGCGGCGTGCCCGCTTCCGTCACGCCGAGATGCAACGGATACGGCACCATCACCGCCAGGCGGCGGTAGGCCTCGACCATCGTCGG
>JBBQVO010000087.1:0-13642 GCA_038211505.1 Dehalococcoidia bacterium
CCGTCGACGAGAGCAGCGCGCCGGCGCCGGCGAATCGCCGATCCAGCACCGCGATCGTCTGCGATACATTCGATGGCAGGACGCTGATCCGCATCGAAAGCATCCCCGTTGCGAAGGCGTCGCTCCATCGCTGCCAGGCGATTGCGTCGCAATCGTCGAGCCGCGCGGCGCTCGCACGCGCGAGCGCCTGTAGATCGTGCAGCGTCCGATCGTGGGCGGCGCGGCCGCCGGCCACGCGTGCGAGCACACACCATGATGAACCGTCGACGATGCGATGCGCCGCCGTCGGCGAGAGCAGCTCTGCCGCCCGTACGGCGAGACCAGCGTCGTGCGCGGCGAGCACAAACAGCGACGCCGCGTGCGCCGAATCGATATGCACCGCCACCGCCGACTCGACCACCGGCAGCGGCGCCAGCTTGAACGTCGCCTCGGCGATGATCGCGAGGGTGCCGAGCGAGCCGACGTACACCTTGTGCATGTCGTAGCCGGTGACGTTCTTGACGACCCGGCCGCCCGACTTGCTGATCGCGCCGTCAGGCTGCACGACGCGTACGCCGATCAGCCAATCGCGAGCGGTGCCGTACGCATGCCGCAGCGGCCCGTACGCGTTCGCCGCGAGCATGCCACCGACTGTTATCGCCGGTGATCCCGGTGGATCGAGCGGAAGACACTGGCCGTGCGCCGCGAGAGTCTGCTGCAGATCGACGAGCTTCACGCCGGCCTCGACCGTCACGGTGAGATCGGCAGGTTCATGCGCGACGATGCGATCGAGCCTGCGCATGTCAATAGCTAAATCGTACGACTCCGGCACGTTGCCCGCGCCGAGGTGCGAGCCGCCAGCGATCGCGATCGCCGAGAGTCGCGCCTCGTGCGCCGTACTTAACGTCTGCCGGAGTTGTTCGATCGACGTCGGCGTGACCACGGCCTCCGGGCGCACATCGTCGACGTCGAAGTCGGCTGAGTCGTTGGCGCGCGCGTCGATCGCGTCGGCAGCGCGCAACGACGCGGTGAAGGCTTCGGTGCGCGATGTCGAGACGGCGTTAGACATAGATCTGATCACCGATCGCCGCTGCGGTGCGTTGGATGTGGGCCTGCGTCACCTCGCCGCAGCCCTTGTGCGTCGGAAACGCTTTGCAGGGGTTGTACTGTTCGCCCGCCTTGAAGGCGATCTTCAATCCCTGCATCGTCGCGAGGTCGGTGTCGTTGAACACCCAGGCGATGAAGTCGCGCTTCTCCAGTCCGACGCCATGCTCACCCGTGATGCTGCCACCGGCGTCGACGCAGGCGCGCATGATCGCCGCCCCGGCTTCGAGCACACGCTCCTTCACGCCGGGATCGCGTTCGTCGAAGAGCAGGTTGGGATGCAGGTTCCCATCGCCCGCGTGAAAGACATTGGCGACCGCGAGGCCGTACCGCGCCGAGATCGCGTACGTCTGCCGCAAGACGTCCACCAGCTTCGTGCGCGGTACAACCCCATCGAGCACATAGTAGTTCGGGTAGAGCCGCCCGAGCGCGCTGATCGACGTTTTGCGCCCGGCCCAGAGGAGATCACGATCCCCTTGCTCGACGGCGAGCCGCACTTCGCGCGCATGATGCGCGCGGCAGATCGCGTCGATCGCGTCTGCCTGCTCGCACGTGGCCTCCGTGAGGCCGTCGACCTCGATCAACAGCACCGCTTCCGCGTCGAGCGGGTAGCCGGCGTGGATCACGGGTTCCACCGCGGCGATGATGTTGCGGTCCATCATCTCCAGCGCCGACGGCAGGATGCCGGCGGCCATGATCGCCGAGACGGCGTTGCTCGCATCGTCGACCGTATCGAAGATCGCCAGCTGCGTCCGCGTCGACTCCGGCATCCGCATCAGCCGCACAACGATCTTCGTGGCGATCGCCAACGTGCCTTCGGATCCGACGAACGCGCCGGTGAGATCGTAGCCCGCCACATCGCGCGACTTGCCGCCGACCCAGACGATCTCGCCATCGGCCAGCACGAGCTCGACGCCGAGGACGTGATTGGTCGTCGCGCCGTAGGCGAGGCAGTGCGGCCCGCCGGCGTTTTCGGCGACGTTGCCGCCGATCGTGCAGGCGCGTTGACTCGACGGGTCGGGCGCATAATACAACCCGTGTTGGGCGACGGCGCGGCTGAGATCGAGGTTCACGACGCCAGGCTCGACGATTGCGATGCGATTGAGGACATCGACCTCGATGATGCGCTTCATCCGCGTCAGCGCGATGATGACGCCACCGACGGTCGCGACGGCGCCGCCGCTGAGTCCTGTGCCGGCGCCGCGTGGAATCACCGGGAGGCCGTGCTTGTGCGCGATGCGCACGGCCGCCGCGACCTGCTCGGTCTTTTCAGGGAAGACGACTGCCTGCGGCTTGCCGCGCTCGATGGTGCCGTCGTATTCGTAGGCGATCAGCTCTTCCGGCGTCGAGATGACGCTCTCGCGACCGAGCGCACGCTCCAGCTCGCGCACGACGGCAGGCGTGACCATGCCGCGCGGCGCATCGCCCGTGATCGACGGCGTGGTAGTCGTCATGCTTCTCGCTCTGGTCGCGCGGCGGGGAAACCTCGCTCGCAGTATAAGCATGCGTTACCGCTGGCGGAGGGACACTGCGCTACAGGAGCAAGCCGCCGGACGGGTGATAGCGGTCGAACTGCCCGAACGGTTCCGATGTCAGCAGAAACGACCAGCTGCCGATGCGCCAGCCGGCGTCGAGCGCCGCGCGCATCATCGTCGGGTTGAGCGACGTGATCCACATGCGCCCGTCGGTGACATCGCGTTCGTGCAGCCACTCCGCGCACATTCGCAGCAGAGGTAGCTGATCGGTCGGCTCGCGAGCCGCGATCGGAGCGATCCGCCCGCCGTCCTCGACGTACGCGTAGCCAGCGAATTCGCCGTCACGAGTCAATCCGAATGACGCCGACGTAGCGTCGCTGCCCACGTGCCGCCGAAGATACATCTCGTGATCCTCCCGCCGCTCGGCGCCGAACACCTGCGCATCGAGCTCGGCCATCCGATCCTGCCAGCCGCTGCAATCAACGATCTTCTTCCGGTTGCCGTCCGGCTCCGGAAGTGTCGTGAAGGGTTCGATCGGGCCCGACATCCGGTAGCCGATGCCGATCGGGTACATGCCGTTGCGCATGTATAACGACTGCGCCGCCGGCGAAATCGACGACACGACGGAGAACACGCGCGACGCCCGCTCGCGGCCGTAGTCCATCGCGCACCGCAACAGCTCCTGCCCGACGCCAAGCGCGTGCACTTCCGGTTGGACAAAGAGTTGCGAGAGAAACCAGATGTCGCCGCGGACGATCGCCTGCGCGTAGCCGACGACGAGCCCGCCGATCTCCGCTGCCCAGCACCCACCCGGATCAGTCGCGACGATGTGTCCGAGATGCGGCGCCAACTCCGGGATCCACCCGAACTCGCGCCCCGGCTCGTTCGATTCGAGCGCGGCCTTGCGCACGTACGAGACGACCTGAACGTCGGTCGCGAGCATCGGACGATATGTTGGTCGAGGAGGAACGTTCATATGCCGGCGATGATATCGAAAGAGGCTCAAGGTTCACAGTCGGCCGTTCAACATGCTTCCGCCACCGCGCTTCCCGGCGTAGAATCGCCATGCGCTTCGGATGCGCGCGCGGCCGAGGAGAGATACATGAAGCTCGGATATTCCGCCGGATACTGGTCGAGCGGGCCACCGGTCGGCGTCGAGGAGAGCATCGCCGCGGCCGAGAGCCTCGGCTTTGACTCGATGTGGACGGCCGAGGCGTACGGTTCCGACTGCTTCACGCCGCTCGCCTGGTGGGGCGCGAAGACGTCGAAGATCAAGCTCGGCACCGCCATCGCGCAGCTCTCGGCGCGCACACCAGCGGCGACGGCGATGGCGGCGATGACCCTCGATCACCTGTCGGGCGGGCGCTTCATTCTCGGTCTCGGCGCGTCAGGCCCCCAGGTCGTGGAGGGGTGGTACGGACAGCCGTACCCGCGACCGCTCGAACGGACGCGCGAATACATCGAGATCCTGCGTCGCATCTTCGCCCGTGACAGGCCGGTGGACTTCGCCGGCCGGCACTACGAACTGCCAACGACCCGCGGCAGCGGCCTCGGCAAGCCGCTGAAGTCGACGATTCATCCGCTGCGCACCGACATCCCGATCTACCTCGGCGCCGAAGGGCCCAAGAACGTCGCCATGGCGGCCGAGATCGCCGACGGCTGGCTGCCGATCTTCTATTCTCCGAAGATGGATGGGTTCTATCGCGATGCGCTTGCCGAAGGCTTCGCCCGTCCCGGCGCGCGGCGCACCCCCGAGACGTTCGAGTGCCCGGCCAGCGTCTCGGTGATCGTCGACGACGATGTCGAAGCGGCCGCGGATAAGATACGGCCGACTCTCGCGCTGTATATCGGCGGCATGGGCGCCCGCAGCGCCAACTTCCACTTCGAGGTCTTTTGCCGGATGGGCTACGAGGAAACGTGTCTGCGCGTGCAGGATGCGTATCTGTCCGGCCGCAAGCGCGAGGCGATCGCGGCCATCCCGACTGCGCTCGTCGAAGAGACATCGCTGATCGGCCCGATGGGGAAGATCAAAGACGATCTGGTGCGCTGGAAGACGACGCTCCTCACGACGATCTGCGTGGGCGGCCCGCCGCAGTTCCTTGAGACGGTGGCGAAGGTGATCACGTAGCCGCCGCGACATAAAACGGGCGGCGACGGTTATGCCGCCCACGCGTATCGATGCAGGTTCGTAACATCGGCGGTGAGCTCGTTCGCTACAATCTGAGCGTGACCACACGCACCTCCGAACTGCCCACCTGGTTCCGAGGCCTCTCTGACGCCCGCATCGTGCGAGGCGATCCGCCCGAAGCAACGTCTATCTGCCATGACTCGCGTAAGGTGCGCGACGGCGCCGTATTCGTCGCGATTCCGGGTCTGACGGTCGATGGGAATCGCTTCATCACGAACGCCATTGCTGCCGGGGCGCAATCCATTGTCGTGCAGGAGAATCTGAGCGATGCGTGGCGGCGCTACGTCAACGAGGACGTGACGTTCGTCGCCGTGCCAGACGCTCGCGTGGCGCTGGCCGAATCGGCCGCGGCGTTCTTCGGGCACCCGGCGCGCACGCTCGGGACGATCGGCGTCACCGGCACTGACGGCAAGACGACGACGACGCATCTCATCGCTCACGTCCTCAACGAGACCGGTCTGCGCGCGGGATACCTGAGCAGCGTGGAGTTCGGCGTCGGCGGTGTGGTCGAGGCGAATGCATCGCATATGACGACGCTCGAAGCGACTGAAGTGCAGCGATATCTCTCGAAAGTTCGCGACGCCGGCGGCCGGCACGCCGTCATCGAGGCGTCGTCAATCGGGCTCGACATGCACCGCGTCGATCAGTGTGAGTTCGATGTCGGCGTCTTCACAAACCTCGCGCCCGATCATCTCGACTATCACAGAAGCATGGCAGCCTACCGCGACGCCAAGGCGCTCCTGTTCCGCATGCTCAACACCGCGGCGGAGAAGGGCTTCGGTAAAGCGGCGATCGTCAACGCCGACGACTCCGTCGCCGCCGACATGCGCGCCGTTACGAATGTGCCCGTGATCACCTACGCACTCAACACAAGCGCCGATATGACCGCGCGCCGCATCGCCGCCGACGGCTTCGGGACGCGATTCGAGGCGCGCATGTTCGGCGAAGGGATCGAAGTGCGCACGGGACTGCTCGGCGACTACAACGTCTACAACTGCCTCGCCGCCGCCGCAACCGCTGTCTCCCAGGGCGCCGAATTCGGCGCCGCTGCGCGCGCGCTCGAAACGTTCCCGGGTGTGCCGGGACGGATGGAGCTGATCGATGAGGGCCAGCCGTTCCGCGTCGTCGTGGACATCGCGTCAACAGAGCAGGCGATGCGCAACGTGCTCGGCATGCTGCGGCCGCTCACGAAAGGCCGGATCATCGTGCTCTTCGGGGCGGCCGGCGAACGCGACGTCGCGCGCCGGCGCGGCATCGCTCGCGCAGTCGCGGAGCTGGCTGATCACGCCGTGATCACGAACGAGGATCCGCGTGGAGAAGATCCGGACATCATCCTCGACGAGATCGCAGGCGCGTTGAAGAGCTACAACTTCGGCCGCAAGTACGATCGGGAACTCGATCGTCGCATCGCCATGGGCATCGCCTTCGACCGGGCGGGCAAGGGCGATACCGTGCTGCTCGCGGGAAAAGGGACCGAACCGTCGATCATTATCGGCCAGACCCACTGGCCGTGGAACGAACGCCGCATCGCGCGCGAGATCCTGGCCGATCGCTGACACGACATAACGTTATGCCAGTTCACGATGCTGGCGGCTTGCTATACTCCAGCTTACTGCATCCGTATGAGCAGGTGAGCATTTATGAACGACGCTGAACTTCAGCTCCTCGCCCAGTTCGACATTGAACATGTCATCCACCCCCAGTTCAACGTCGCCGATCACCGCGACGCAATCATCTACGGAAGCGGGCAGGGCGCCGTGCTCACGGATGTCCGCGGCAAGCAATACATCGACGGGCTCTCGTCGTTGTGGAACGTTGCCGTCGGCCACGGCCGGGCGGAACTGGCCGACGCGGCGGCCGAGCAGATGCGCACGCTCGCGTTCTCGAACGGCTATACCGGTTACGCCAACGTGCCGTCGATCCGGCTCACGGAGAAGCTGCTCAGCGTCGTCTATCCGAACATGTCCGGCATCTTCTACGCCAACAGCGGCGCGGAAGCGAACGACTTCGCGTTGAAGGCCGCACGCTACTTCTGGTTCGTCTCGGGTCAGCCCGAGAAGACGAAGATCATCTCGCGCGCCGACTCCTACCACGGCGGCACGCTCGCCGCGACGGCAATAACCGGCATGGCGCCGTTCCACAAGGGCTTCGGGCCCGAGCCGCCCGGGTTCATCCAGGTGCCGACGTGTTACGAGTATCGCTGCCAGTGGTGTAGCTCGAAGCCGTCGTGCACGCTCGAGTGCGCCGACAACGTCGCCGCGACGATAGAACGCGAAGGCGCCGATACCGTCGCCGCCGTCATCGCCGAGCCGGTGCACGGGGCCGGCGGCGTCATTCCACCCGATCCGGGGTACTGGCCGCGCTTGCGCGAGATCTGCGACCGCTACGACGTGCTGCTGATCGCCGACGAGGTGATCACCGGATTCGGCCGCACCGGCCGCTGGTTCGCCCTCGAACATTGGGGAGTGCAGCCCGACATCATGACGTTCGCGAAGGCCGTCACGAGCGCCTACATCCCGCTATCCGGCTTCATCGCATCGAAGCGGGTGCATCAGGCGATCCTCGATGCGCCCGCCGACAAGAAGTTCATGATTGGTTGCACGAATTCGGCGCATCCGACGGCCTGCGCGGTGGCGCTCCGAAACCTGCAGATCTTCGAGGACGAGCAGTTGGTCGAGCGCGCCGAGCATCTCGGCCGACGTCTCAACGAAGGCCTCGCGCGGCTGCGCGAGATGCCGCACGTTGGCAACGCCCGCGGCCTCGGGCTGATGGCGGCCGTCGAAGTCGTCGCTGACAAACAGTCGCGGCAGCCCTATGCTGCGTCCGACGGCATCGGGTTGAAGATCGCGCGCGCGATGCGCGACCACGGCGTGGTGACGCGGGCGAAGGGCGACAGCGTCCTCTTCGCGCCGCCGCTCGTGACGACGGAGGAGCAGATCGATATCATCATAAACGTCACGGGTGACGCGATTGACATGATCACCGGGGCATGAAGCCACGGGAGGGGGAGCGATGGATCGCTTTGGGGCACGGTATACTGGATCTATGCATGGAGCAGCATCCCCGCGGGCAGCGGTCGCGATCCCGCGACCCGGACGCCTGCAATCGTTCGTCGAAAAGTACTGGCGCCTCCTCGCCGAGCTAGCGTTCATCATCCCGGCGTACACGGCGTATCAGTTCGTGCGCGGCGCTGTGCACGGAAAGTCCGGCGCCGCCTTCGATAATGCCTCGCGCGTCATCAACATCGAGAAGCAGCTCGGCATCTTCCACGAAGCGTTTCTCCAGCAGCTGATCCTGCCGAAGGTGTGGATCGTTGACTTCTTCAACTACCTCTACATCTGGGGTCATCTGCCGGTGATCATCGCCGTCGCCCTGTGGCTGTACGGCCGCCACCGCGGCAATTACGCGCTCTTCCGGAATGCGTTTCTCATCTCCGGACTGATCGCGCTGATCGGCTTCAGCACCATGCCGCTGGCGCCTCCACGCTATATGCCTGAGTTTGGCTTCACGGACACGATCATCCACGCGCAGTCGTACTACGCGTTCCAGAACCCAAAGATCGTCAACCAGTACGCCGCCATGCCGAGCCTGCACTTCGGATGGGACATGCTTGTCGCGATCGCCATCGGCTTCAACACGACGAAACGCTGGGTGAGGCTCGCGGCCGTCTTCATGCCGGGCGTCATGCTCGGTGGCATCGTGCTGACAGCGAACCACTACTTCCTCGACGCCGCCGCCGGTGCCCTCGTCTCAATGATGGGACTCGCGCTCGCCTATGCCCTCCGCCGCGTCGTCCGCCGCGAGAGCGTCTTCAGCTTCCTCACTTAGAGCGCTTTCGCATTCCGGGCTGCCGCGGTCGCATTACTTCTGGCGCTCGCGCAGCGCGCGCTGGGTGTCGCGATCGGCGTCGTGCTTCTTGAGCGCCTGGCGCTTGTCGTACTGCTTGCGTCCGCGCGCCAGTCCCAGCTCAACCTTCGCCATTCCATTCTTCAGGTAGAGGTTGAGGGGCACGATCGTCAGGCCCTTCTCCGAGATCGCGCGGATCCATTCACGGATCTCCTTCTTGTGCATGAGCAGTCGCCGCGGCCGTGTCGGCTCGTGGTTCTGGTAGCTGCCCGAAACATAGGGCGCGATGTGCGCGCCATACAGCCACATCTCACCGTCGAGCGGGCGCGCGTACGCCTCGCGGATGCTGGCGCCGTTCGCGCGCAGTGACTTAATCTCCGTGCCGGTGAGGCTGATCCCGGCCTCAAGACGCTGCAGGATCTCGTTGTCGTGAAATGCCCTGCGGTTGCCGGCGATCTGCGTGTTATCGGCCATGACGAGCGGCTAGCCGCCGCGGCGCGGCGTCGGCGACGTGACGGGCGTAGCGGTCTCCGGTCCCGGCGTCTCGATCGGCGTGAAGCTCGTCCCGCGCAGTACGTCGATCGCCTTGAACAGCTGCACGTCGCGGCGTTGGTCGATGTCGTCGTCCGAGAGCTTGATTTCGATATCCGGGCGGATGCCGACGCCGTCGATCTGCGTGCCATTCGGCGTCAGCCACTTGGCGATGCTGACGTATAGCTGACCGCCGTCTTTGAGATCGTTCGAAATGTTGACCGTGCCCTTGCCGAACGACTTTTCGCCGATGATCGTCGCGCGGTTATTGTCGTGGAGTGCGGCCGCGAGCACTTCCGATCCGCTCGCGCTGAACCGGTTCATGATGATCACGACGGGGATCGTCAAAGCCGCGCCGCCTGCGTGCGATCCGAACTCATGCTTGCTGCCGTCGCGCTCCTGCTCGGTGAGAATCGTCTTGCTGCCGTCGATGAATTCGTCGGCGATGTCGGCCGTCGTTCGTAGCAGCCCGCCGGGATTGTTGCGCAGATCAAGAATGACGCCCTTCTTGCCGCTGCTGACGGCGTCGTTCAGCGCCTTTACCATCTCATCATGCGTCGGGTCGCTGAACTCGCGGATGTGAACGTAGGCGAGGTCGTCGATCGCCGCGCCCGATCCGTCCTTCAGATCGCCGTTCGGTGGCAGCGTCGTCACGCTCTGCACCTTGATCTCGTCGCGCTGGATGTCGAGCGTGACTTCCTGGTTGTCGGCCGCGTGCCGAATCTTCAGCGTGACCTTGGTGCCGCTCTGGCCGCGGATCTTGAGGACGGCCTTCTCCTGCGTCCAGCCCTGCGTAGATTCGCCGTCGACTTCGAGGATGGCGTCACCCGCCTTGAGTCCGGCGCGTTCGGCCGGCGTGTTCTCGATCGGCGCGACGATGACGATCTGGCCGTTCTGTGACGCGACGGTGGCGCCGATGCCCTCAAACTTGCCCGACGGGCCGACGCTGGTCTTCACGGTGTTCGGGTCGACATAAAACGTCCCACTGTCCGGGAACGTCTGCAGCATGCCGTTGATCGCCGCCTGGTACAGGGCATCCTTATCGACCAACGTCGGGTCGACGTACTTGTCTTGCAGAATCTGCAAGATCTGATCCAGATTCTTGAAGTTCTGGTTAGCGTTTGCAGAGCCGCTGGCGGCGGTTGAGCCAGGCGTCGCGGCGTTGTTCGCGCTCGCGTTGCCGTTGCCGTCGCCTTTGAAGACGTATCCGAGCGCGAAGGCGAGCACCAGAATCGAAACGGCGAGCAGGCCTACGACGGCCCAGCGGGCGAGTTTCATGCGGGGGAATCTCCTTCAGCGGCGATCGTGTGGCGCCGCGCGCCGTTGGAACTACGAGGACGCGATGTTCGCCGAGAGTCTAACACTCGCCGCGCGGGCGACCAATCGATGTTGATTCGATGTTGGCATCGACAGCGATCACTCACGCGATCTCTCGATGCGCGCGGCCGCTCCGCCGCTCCGCCTTCACTTCGTACAAGCGGCTGTCGGCGATCTCCAACAATTCGCCGGCGCTGCGCGAATCCTCGGGGCACGTCGCGACACCGATCGAGATGCCAAGCTTCACGTGCTCTTCGTTCGGCGTCATTGCGGCTGCCGTCTCGACGCCGAACGCCAGCTTCTCCGCTGTCGCCCGCGCTTCCGCCGCGCTCGTATTCGGCAAGATGACGACGAACTCATCGCCGCCGTAGCGGGCACCGACATCACTCGATCGGATCTGCTGCTCGATGACGGTGCCGACGAGACTCAAGAACTTATCACCGGTGAGATGGCCGTACGTGTCGTTGATCTGTTTGAAGTTGTTCATATCCATCAGCAGCACCGCGAGCGGCTGGTTGTAGCGCAGCGCGCGTTCGATCTCGTGCGACAACTGCTCGTAGAAGTATCGATGGTTATATAGGCCGGTGAGCGCGTCGCGGTAGGCCATCGTGCGCAGCCGCTGGCTCAGCTCCTCGAGATGCGCCGAGTAGGCGCGTTCGAGTTTGACGTGCGTGCTTCTGGAGTGCGCGGCGAGGAAGATCCCGTAGGCGATTCCGGCGGCGACAGCCACGAGATCGGCGGTGGTGTTCGCCGTTCTCGACATAAGATACGGGCCAGCGATGACCAGAGCGACTGTCGCGGCCACGAGGGCGACGCCGGCCGCGTTGACGATCGCCGTCGGCCCGCGACGGGGCGCGTGGCTGCTCGGTCCGATCTCGTCGAGGATGCTCTGGCGGTGCGCTTGTTCCATGCTGTGCCGGTGCGGCGTTCGTGGGCCGTGCCGCCAACGAGGATCCGATCGATGCATCGCGCGAGTCGCGCTGGTGATGCATGCGGCGGGTCAACGGCGCACGGCGCAAAACGGCCAATCTTGCGCCATCAAGGCGCACCGGCGTACCTCCACTGGAAGTATCGGAACCCCTTAGACGCGCTTGATACGGCGTCAGGGTGCGCTGGAATCGAGGAATGGCGTGCCCGAGCGTTCGCTCTGTCGCGGCTGAGGGACGGGCACTATCGTTATGTCGATTCCCGTCCACGTGTAACGCTACATAACATCTATAGTGCGATCATCGAACACGGGCCTGAATCGGGCGAGGAGGGGAAGCGCCGCCATACCCCTATCGCGAGTCGACCGGCTCCTTCGAGCCGCGGAGGATGTCCATCACCGCATAGAGCGGCTCAGACGGCTCCTCCATCTCATGCTCGGAGCGGAAGATGTCCACGAGCGTCGTGTCGGGCGATTGATCTTTCGCGGCCTCACGCACAGGCGCATTGATGCCGGCGCTCGATCGCCATCGGCCAATCAGCGCCGCGGTGGACGCGCGCAGGTCGTCGTCCGCGCCTCCGAGCCGTCGGCTGGCCGTGATCGATGCGGCGCGACGAGGCGCTAGTGCGGCGTCCGCCGCGAATACCGGCGGCGCGGTATCGCCCAGCGCCTGTTCCGACTTCGCCCTGCGGCCAAACACTCGGCCGATGAAACCCGGCAGCCCAGATCCGCGAGCGCGTTCACCGTGTCGCTGCTTGACGCCTGCGCCGCTGACGACGAGCACGTCGGCGCGGAAGTCGTCGTACTGCTGCCGCAGTCGCGCGTTCCCGAGAACGCCGTATGCCTCGTTCAGGTCGTCGAGCTGCTGGCGCGCTCGCGGGTCAGTTTCTGCCTGCGCCTGATACTTTCGCGCGAGGTGCCAGTACGACTGGTCGACGATGGCCCCGTCAGCACCGGGCATCAAACCCAAGATCTCATAGTAGTCGCGGTCGCTCATGATTCCCCTCGCCCATCTTCAAGCTGTCACGAGAAGAAACGCATCACACTTAGCCGTCGTTGCGCAACGAGATTGACAGTCGCGGCGGAACGCGCAGCCGGGTACCTAGAAGTCTCGAGCCAAATCGACGATGTGGCCGAAGCCAGTGCGTCCCCTGACAGCTTTCCAGCTCCCCACACTCACTATCGGCCGCCATCTTCGAATCTGAGGTGTCAAGTTATGTCATGCGGGTGCGATCTCTACGTTCGATCTGGCATGGAGGTACCACGATGACGATATCAACCGCCGCTCCCGTCCTCGACCGTCACGGTCGCGCCATGTTTGCCTGCATTCGCTGCGGGGCGCCGATCACGCACGACGACTTCTTCGAGCTTGGGCTGCGCCTGCCGCACCCGGACGAAGATCGAGACGATTACACCGAGGCCGAATTGATCGACGATCTCACGCACATTGCCTACGCATCCGCACAACGTGCCGGGTAGCGACGGGACGGCATGGCGTTCGCTCCCGTGGCTTCTCGACCGAAACGGCGACGGAGATATTGACGGCGGCCGTCGATCCGCGTTAGCGTGGCTCTATCCCAAAGGGGAGTAACTGGCCCGTCGTGCCCGGCGGACCGTCCGGATCGACAGACCCGGCTCGCGAGCCCGGTCCGGACGAACTCGCGATCGCGAGCGCAGTGAGACCTTTGATGACCGCATGGCGGCCGTCAAAGGTCTTTTTTCTTGAGCCGGAGGCAGCGACAACGTGAATCTCCGCACGTGGCAATGGCCGATCATCATGGCCGTGCTCGCCTGGCCGTCGATGACGTTGCGCTTCGGACTGTGGTCGGCGGCGCAGCCCGTCGAGACCGCCGTCTTCGGTCTGGCGATCGTCTCCGCAGCGTTCATGCTGACATGGTCCGCCGAGGCGGCCGAACGCGACATCCCGCGCACGCTGGCGCTCGCCGGACTGGCGCTCGTCGCCGTGCTACCGGAGTACGCCGTCGACGTGCTCTTCGCCTTCAAAGCCGGCAGGGATCCGTCGTACGCCGCGTTCGCGACCGCGAACATGACCGGATCAAACCGCCTGATCATCGGCGCCGGCTGGGCGCTGGTTATGGGCATCTTCTGGTATCGCAAGCGCGAGAACATGCTCAAGCTCGCCGAGGTGCATCGAACCGAGGTCGGCATCCTCGTGATAGCCACGGTGTACTCATTCATCATCCCGTTTCGCGGCGGCATCACGCTCTTCGATGCAGCGTTCCTCGTCAGCCTGTTCGCCGTGTACGTCTACCTCGC
>JBBQVO010000088.1:0-13527 GCA_038211505.1 Dehalococcoidia bacterium
CCCCGAGATCCACATGAGCATCGTCGAACTCGGCCTCGTCTACGGCGTCGACGTCACGGACGACGGCGTCGTCACCGTCGAGTACACGCTGACCAGCCCCGGATGCCCCCTCGGCGCCGTCATCGACGGCCAGATCAAAGACGTCCTCGTCGACCTCCCCGGCGTCAAGGAAGTCATCGGCAAGCTCACCTTCTCACCCCCCTGGGACCCCAAAACCATGGCCAGCGACGACGTAAAAATGCAACTCGGCATCTGGTAGGGTTTCGAACGCGGCCGACTTCAACGTCAGGCTGAGTGGTGCGAGACGTCGCCGAATGCCCTGTAGGGGCGGCCCCATGTGGCCGCCCGTCGTCGACAGCGACACGACGGCGATCGCTGTTTGCGTCTGCGCCATTCGTGACCGCTTTACCGTCTAGGTGATTCATTGTCGTGGGGCTGCCCTCAAGCACAGCCGAAATCCTTCGTAGGGGCGGCCCGATGTGGCCGCCCGCCACCGGCCAACGGCGCCCGACCTCGCGTGTGCTAACCCGCCCGAGGGACGCCACCCAACACCAACCCCGTCGCTGCTCCGTCTCGTTCAAGTTGATCCTGCCTTTCATGAATGACAGAATCACTGCTCAACTACGAGTGACGGAATCACCCCTCATCCACATGTGAAGCCGGCCGCTTGTCAAACACACACCGCTCCGCTACTATCCTCGAATCTATCGAGAAGACGGCGCTTCGTGACGTAACAACCTACGCCGCGCAGCCGAAGGGGTCGCGAGAGGCGGCCTTTTGTGTTTCCCGGAGACCCTGGCGTAGGTCGTGACAGCGATTGTGATGTACGTTACAATTGCTTTTCACACTTCCGATTCAAGAGTGAGTAACAGTGAACGCTCCGCTGTACGGGCCCGATGAGCACCGGGATGCCCGCGATACCGGCTTCGCCGCCGATATCGCCGATACGTCGTCGTCTGGCGCCGCGCGGCCGAATGGCCTGCCGCGACGCCTACCGCTAGGCGCCCGCGCGGTGCCCTTCAGCGCGCTCCCACCAGCCAGCGGCCTCTACGATCCCCGCTTCGAGCACGATGCCTGTGGCGTCGGCTTCGTCGTTGACGTAACGGGCGCGAAGAGCCGCGATATCGTCGATACCGCCCTCGGCGCCCTCTGCAACCTCGATCATCGCGGCGCATCAGGCGCAGAGGTCAACACCGGCGACGGCGCCGGCATCCTCATCCAGGTGCCCGACAAGTTCCTCCGCGCCGTGGCCGGTTTCGCGCTGCCGCCCGCAGGCGGCTATGGCGTCGGCCTCGCCTTCCTCCCGTCGGACGAAACCGCGGCAGGGAAGGCGCGCACCGTCGTCGAAGATCTCGCCAACCAGCAGGGTCTACAGGTGCTCGGCTGGCGCAACGTCCCGATCGACGCCGCGATGATCGGCCCGACAGCGCGCTCCGTGATGCCCGGTTTCTGGCAATGCTTCGTCTCCGACCCCGTGGGCGGCGCCACCGGGATCGCGCTCGATCGCAAGCTCTTCGTCCTGCGCAACCGCGCCGAGCACGAGCTCCACGACGATCTCGCCATCTACTTCGCGTCCCTGTCGAGCCGCACGCTCGTCTACAAGGGCATGCTCACGACGCCGCAGCTCCAGGAGTTCTTCCCTGATCTCAGCGACGCGCGAATCGAATCCGCGCTCGCTCTCGTCCACAGCAGATTCTCGACGAACACATTCCCGACGTGGCCGCTCGCACACCCCTACCGCTACGTCGCCCACAACGGCGAGATCAATACGGTGCAGGGCAACCGCAACTGGATGCGCGCGCGCTCGGCGCAGATCGCCACGCCGCTGATTCCGGATCTCGAGCAGGCATTGCCGGTGATCACGGAACTTTCATCCGACACCGCGAGCTTTGACGAAGTGCTCGAGCTGTTGCATCTCGGCGGCCGCTCGCTCGCCCACGCCGTGTTAATGATGATCCCGGAGGCGTGGCAGAATCACGCAACGATGTCGCCGGCGAAGCGCGCCTTCTACCGCTACCACGCATCGCTGATGGAGCCGTGGGACGGTCCTGCGTCGATCGCGTTCAGCGACGGCACCGTGATTGGCGCTGTGCTCGACCGAAACGGACTGCGTCCCAGCCGCTACTGGGTCACCGACGACAACCGCGTGATCATGGCGAGCGAGACCGGCGTCGTCAACATCGATCCCGCGCGCGTCGTCATGAAGGGCCGCCTGCAGCCCGGCAAGATGTTCCTCGTCGACACATCGCTCGGCCGCATCGTCGATGATGAAGAGATCAAGGCCACGCTCGCCGCCGAGTACCCGTACGAGAAGTGGTGCGCCGAAGGCCTTGTGCATCTCGACGATCTGCCGGAGCGCGGACACATCATCTATTCGCATCAGTCCGTCGTTCGCCGCCAGATGACGTTCGGCTACACGCATGAAGAACTCAAGCTGCTCGTCGCGCCGATGGCCAAAGCCGGCATGGAGGCGGTCGGCTCGATGGGCACCGACACCCCCGTCGCCGTGCTTTCCGAACGTCCCCGGCTGCTCTTCGACTACTTCCAGCAGCTCTTCGCGCAGGTCACGAACCCGCCACTCGACGCCAACTTCGAACAGTTGGTGACATCGCTGGAGTCAACGATCGGCGCCGAGGGCAACCTGCTCGATGCTGACCCTGAGGCATGCCACCAGATTGAGCTGCCGTACCCAATCCTCGACAACGACGAGCTGGCCAAGCTCATCCACATCAACGATGACGGCGACCGCCCGGAGTTCGCCGCAAAGGTGATCGCTGGCTTCTACCGGGTCGCCGGCGGCGGCGCGGCGCTTCGCGAGGCGCTCGACCGCGTCTGCGCCGAAGCGACAGCGGCAATCGATGACGGCGCGCGCATCATCGTGCTCTCCGATCGCGACTCCGGCCCGGAGCTCGCGCCGATCCCATCGCTGCTGCTCGTCTCCGCCGTGCACCATCACCTGATCCGCGCCCGCCGGCGCACGAAAGTCGGGCTTGTGCTCGAATCGGGCGACGCGCGCGAAGTGCATCACATGGCGCTGCTCATCGGCTACGGCGCCGGCGCCATCAACCCCTATCTGGCATTTGAGTCGATCGAGGATCTCGTGGCGCAGGGCTTACACGGCCTCGACGCGATCGACGCGCACCACGCGATCAAGAACTACGTCAAGGCGGCAGGCAAGGGTGTGCTCAAGGTGATGGCCAAGATGGGCATCTCCACCGTCGCGTCGTATCGCGCCGCCCAGGTCTTCGAAGCGATCGGCCTCGGCCAGGAATTGGTCGACGAATACGTCACCGGCACCGTCTCCCGTCTCGGCGGCATCGGCCTCGACGAGATCGCCGAGGAGGTCGCCCGTCGCCACCGTCGCGCCTACGCGCCGCGCCCCAGCGAGCTCGCCCATCGCGATCTCGATCTTGGCGGCGAATACCAGTGGCGCCGCGAGGGCGAGTACCACCTCTTCAATCCCGAGACCGTGTTCAAGCTCCAGCACGCGAGCCGCGCCAAGCGGTACGACGTCTTCAAGGAGTACACGCATCTCGTCGACGACCAGTCGAAACGCCTGGCGACGCTGCGCGGCCTCTTCACGATCCGCGACGACGTCCGCCAGCCCGTGCCGATCGACGAAGTCGAGCCGGTGAGCGAGATCGTCAAGCGCTTCGCCACCGGCGCGATGTCGTACGGCTCGATCTCGAAAGAAGCGCATGAGAATCTCGCCATCGCCATGAACCGCCTCGGTGGCAAGTCCAACACTGGCGAAGGTGGCGAGGACAACGACCGCTACATCCGCGACGAAAACGGCGATCTCCGTCGCTCCGCCGTGCACCAGGTCGCGTCCGGACGCTTCGGCGTCACGTCGGAGTATCTCGTCAACGCCGACGATCTGCAGATCAAGATGGCGCAGGGTGCCAAGCCTGGCGAAGGCGGCCAGCTCTCCGGCATCAAAGTCTACCCGTGGATCGCCGCCACCCGCGGCTGCACGCCCGGCGTCGGCCTGATCAGTCCCCCGCCGCATCACGACATCTATTCGATCGAAGACATCAAGCAGCTCATCCACGATCTCAAGAACGCCAATCCAGCCGCCCGCGTGCATGTGAAACTCGTCGCGCAGGTCGGTGTCGGCACCGTCGCCGCCGGCGTCGCGAAAGCGTACAGCGACGTCGTCCTCATCTCCGGCCATGACGGCGGCACAGGCGCATCGCCGCTCACGTCGATCTAGCATGCCGGTGCGCCGTGGGAGCTCGGACTCGCCGAGACGCAGCAGACGCTGATGCGCAACGGCCTGCGCGACCGTATCGTCGTCCAGGTCGATGGCCAGCTCAAGACGGGCCGCGATGTGTTCATCGCGGCGCTGCTCGGCGGCGAGGAGTTCGGCTTCGCGACCGCGCCGCTCGTCGTCAGCGGCTGCGTGATGATGCGCGTCTGCCACATCGACATGTGCCCGGTGGGCATTGCGACGCAGAATCCTGAGCTGCGTAAGCGCTTCACCGGCAAGCCGGAATTCGTCATCACCTTCTTCGAATACATCGCTGAAGAAGTGCGCGAGTACCTCGCCGCCAACGGCTTCCGCTCGATCGACGAAGCGATCGGACACACCGAAGTGCTCGACGTGCGCGCCGCCATCGATCATTGGAAGGCCGACGGCCTCAACCTCGAACCGATTCTCGCCGTCGCCGAGAATCCGTACGAGGGACAGTCGCCCTTCCGTACCCGCGCTCAAGAACACGGCCTCGAGAAGGCGCTCGACCGCTGGCTCATCGAACAGTCTGCCGCCGCGCTCGCTGACGGGACTCACGTCGAGATCGAGGCGCCGGTGCACAACACGAACCGCTCCGTCGGCGCCATGCTCGGCTACGAAGTGACAAAGCGCTGGGGCGGAGCGGGTCTTCCCGACAATACGATCCGTATCCACCTGCGCGGCTCCGCCGGTCAAAGCTTCGGCGCCTTCGTCCCGAAGGGGATCACGCTGCGACTCGAAGGCGACGCCAACGACTACACCGGCAAGGGCCTTTCCGGCGGCATCGTCATCGTCCACCCCGACCGCGACGCGCTCTTCGCCGCCGAAGACAACGTCGTCGCCGGCAACGTCGTCCTCTACGGCGCGACGTCCGGCGAGGCGTACCTGCGAGGCCGCGTCGGTGAGCGCTTCTGCGTCCGCAACTCCGGCGCCGTGGCCGTCACCGAAGGCATCGGCGATCACGGCTGCGAGTACATGACCGGCGGCCGCGTCGTCGTGCTCGGTCCCACGGGCCGCAATTTCGCCGCCGGCATGTCCGGTGGCATTGCCTACGTCTACGACCCCGACGATCGCTTCCCCGCGCTGGTCAACTATCAGCAGGTGGAACTCGAACCGCTCTCGGCGGATGATCGCGAGTGGCTGCGCGCCACCGTCGAGCGCCACCGCGAGCTCACCGGCTCCGATGTAGCCGACCGGCTGCTCACGCAGTGGGAGAGCGAAGTCGACTCGTTCCGGAAAGTGATGCCGCAGGACTTCAAGCGCGTCACCACCGTCATGGCAGAAGCGGCCGCCGCCGGACTCTCCGAAGCCGAGACGCTGACACGTGTGATGGCGGCCGCACATGGCTGATGCCACCGGCTTTCTCAAATGGGGGCGCATCACACCGAAACGCCGCCCCGTCGAGCTGCGCCTCTACGATTGGCAGGAGGTGTACGAGCCGCTCGCTCGAGAAACCCTCAAGCAGCAGGCCGGCCGCTGCATGGATTGCGGCATCCCCTTCTGCAACAACGGCTGCCCGCTCGGCAACCTGATCCCAGACTGGAACGACCTCGTCTACCGCGATCACTGGCGCGAGGCGATCGAGCGCCTGCACGCGACGAACAACTTCCCCGAGTTCACGGGCCGTCTCTGTCCGGCGCCGTGCGAGGCATCGTGCGTGCTCGGCATCAATCAGGAGCCCGTCACGATCAAGCAGGTCGAGGTTGAGATCGTCGATCGCGCCTGGGCCGAGGGCTGGATTGAGCCCGTCATACCGACGGTGAAGACCGGCAAGCGCGTCGCCGTCGTCGGCTCCGGGCCGGCCGGCCTCGCCGCCGCGCAACAGCTCACGCGCGCCGGCCACGATGTCACCGTCTTCGTGCGCGCCGACCGCATCGGCGGCCTCCTCCGCTACGGCATCCCCGAATTCAAGATGGAGAAGCGCCACCTCGATCGCCGCCTCGACCAGATGCGCGAGGAAGGCACTGAGTTTCGCACCAATGCGAACGTCGGCGCCGAAGGCACCGAGTTTCTCGCCAACGCGAACGTCGGCGCCGAAGGCGCCAACGGTAGGGTCTCCATCGCCGAGATACGCGGCTTCGACGCCACCGTGCTCGCCGGCGGCGCAACGGCCGCGCGCGACCTTCCGATCCCCGGCCGCGAGCTCGGTGGCATCCATCAGGCGATGGAATATCTGCCGATCGGCAATCAGGTGCAGCAGGGCGACCTCAAAGAGGCGACGATCACCGCCGCCGGCAAGCGCGTCGTCATCATCGGCGGCGGCGATACTGGCGCCGACTGTCTCGGCACGGCGCACCGTCAGGGCGCCGCCTCTGTGCATCAGTTCGAGATCCTGTCGCGCCCGCCCGACAGCCGCGCCCCCACGAACCCGTGGCCGACGTGGTCGAACATCTTCCGCGTCTCGTCCGCCCACGAAGAAGGCGGCGAGCGCGTCTTCAGCGTCAACACCGAACGCTTCGTCGGCGATGAGCACGGCAACGTGCGTGCCCTCATCGCGCACGAAGTGACGATGGTCGGCGGCCGCTTCGAGAAGGTCGACGGCTCCGACTTCGAGCTGCCATGTGAGCTCGTGCTGCTGGCGATGGGCTTCGTCGGCCCGGAGCGCGCCGGCCTGCTCGATGGCCTCGGCGTGAGCTACGATGCGCGCGGCAACGTCGCCCGCGACGGCTCCTTCATGACGAACGTGCCCGGCGTCTTCGCCTGCGGCGACATGGGCCGCGGCCAGAGCCTCATCGTCTGGGCGATCGCCGAGGGCCGCGCCTGCGCCGCCGGCGTCGACCGCCTCCTCGCCGGCGAAACTCAGCTCCCCTCCCCCATCGACCCCACCGCCCGCCCCCTCCTCTAACTCAAATAGCTACGCGGATGTACGGGCGGTCCGATGTGGCCGCACGGTGGGACTACCGACGCCGCCGCGCGTGCATAGATCCTCGGGCCCGACCATGTGAGCCACCCCCAGACACATACTTGGCGGGCATCGGATATCGTTCCGTGAGGAGCCAAATCGTCACGACGATAGAGAATCGTTCTTTCAGATTCGCCATGGAGGATGACGGTGTGACGGTTGTCAAGATCGTATTGTTCCTTACTCTGTGGACATGCCTCGCGATTGTTATCGTCTATGCAGATCGGCTCGGCCGTGTATTCCAACGGGCCGATCGATCCCTATTCGGTTGGTTTTGGGGCCGTCCCGATCCGTGGGGCCGGAACGGTCGCCGCACATTCTACGGCTGGTTCGTACGCCTATGGGCAGTCGGTGCAATCTGCGTTTTAGCGTGGGGCGTGCTGGGATAGATGTCCGTGTCTGTCGTCGGGCCCGCGCCCCAACGCCGCGAGGCGAAGGCATTACGTCGACAAGTCGTCGCTTGACACATCGATCGATATCCATCAATATCCATGTATGAACAGCAAACCGCGACGGACGCTGGCGGCAACGGAACTTCGGGTGCGTCTCGGCGAGGCCCTGCGCGCGCTCGAGGAAGAAGATCTCGTAATCGAGAGAGGGGGTATCCCTGTGGCTCTTTTGATCAAATACGTGCGTTTGCCCGACCCGCGCGAGCTCACGCTCGATACTGCGAGCATCGAACCCCTCGTGCCCGCCCGCGCGCGCATCGGTGAGGAGTACGAGCGCGCGCTCGCCCGTCGCGCCGAACCCGAAGGCTGGAAGCGCATGGACGGCGCGATCGAGGCCGGCTGGGAGGGTATCGACGCTGACGAATTGGTCGCGAACATCTATCGTTGGCGGGAAGTAGGCCGCACGATCGACCGCGACGCTCACGAAGACGAAATGAAGGATCCACGCAATGCCAGCAGCGGCGTATCTTCTGGACAGCGATATCTGTATCAACGTCCTGCGGAAACGACAGAGACATACGTCGCTGATCGAGATGATTCGGGCTATCAGGCCTGAGGGTCTCGCGATCAGCGTCGTCGTCTACGGCGAGGTCATGAACGGCATCCTGCACTCCGACAATCAGCTCGTCGATCTCAATCCCTGGCGATCGTTTCTTGCCGGCGTCGATATCCTCGATTTTACGCTGCCCCTCGCCGAGGCCTGGGCGCAGATCCGAGGCGATCTGCGCAAGGAACAGCAGATGCTGCCCGACAACGATCTGATGATCGCGGCGACGGCGATGCGCTTTGGCATGTGCCTCGTCAGTCACAACCTGAAGGACTTTGGCCGCATCGCCGGCCTCGATCTGCTGGTGCCGGACTCCGCGTAGGCATCGTCTACACTGCCGGTCGTGCCGTACTTCCACTACAAATCGCTCGATGAGCTACGCGATGACGTCGGCGCGCGCGGCATCGAACTGCCGCTCGCCGATCGCTACGCGCGCATCGGTGACGCGGTGCGCATCGGTGGACGCGTCGCGTCGAATCGCATGGTCGTGCATCCGATGGAGGGCTGCGACGGCAACCTCGATGGCACGCCCGGCGAGCTCACATTCCGCCGCTGGCGCCGCTTCGCGGAAGGCGGCGCCGCGGTCCTCTGGGGCGAGGCGACGGCCGTCGTCCCCGAGGGCCGCGCCAATCCGCGCCAGCTGCTCATCTCGCCCGCAACCGCGCCGGAGATCAAGCGCCTCCTCGACGAGAGCCGCGCCGCCCGCCGCGCCCGCTTCGGCACGGACGACGGCTTCCTTGCCGGCATGCAGCTGACGCACTCCGGGCGCTGGTCGCACGCCGGCGCGATCGTCGCGCATCACACACCGGCGATCGACGCTGTGCGAGGCGCCGCCGCGACGCCGATCTCCGACGTCGAGATCGAGGCGCTCGAAGAGCGCTTCGCCGAGGCGGCGACGCTGGCGCGCGACGTCGGGTTCGACTTCGTCGACATCAAGCAGTGCCACACGTATCTGCTCAACGAACTGCTCAGCGCGAACGCACGCGACGGCGCCTACGGCGGCAGCTTCGACCATCGCACCCGTTTCATCCGCAACGCCTTTGCCCGCCTGCGCGACGTCCTCGGCGACTCAATCATCCTCGCCACCCGCCTCAACGTCTTCGACAGCGTGCCCTACGCCGCCGATGCGTCGAACGTCGGCGTGGCCGTCGCGTCGGACGTCACCCCATGGGGCGCCGACGCCGACGACGCGACAGCGCCTGACCTCGCGGAGCCGCTGCGCCTGATCGGCGAGTTGCGTCCGCTCGGGCTGGCGATGCTGAATGTCACGATGGGCAGCCCGTACTACAATCCCCACATCGGCCGCCCGTTTGAGAAGCCGCCCGTCGATGGCTACCTGCCGCCCGAGCACCCGCTCACAGGCGTCGAACGTCACATCCGCCTCACGGCCGAGGTGCAACGCGCGTACCCCGATCTCTCGGTCGTCGGCACCGGCTACTCGTGGCTGCGGCATTACGCACTGCACTCCGGCGAGGCCAACATCGCTCGCGGCGCCGTGACGATGGTCGGACTCGGCCGCGGCGCGCTCGCGTACCCCGACTTCGCCGCCGACGCACTCGCGCATGGCGCCATGGAGCGCGACAAATCATGCATCGGCGTCAGCTACTGCACCGCGCTGATGCGCGCCAAACACAACGAATTCGGCCAGTACGCCACCGGCTGCGTCCCGCGCGATCGCCTCTACGTCGACGCTCTGAAATCGGCTCGCCGTACAGAAGGCTGGACCTGAGCATTACTCGTCATAATGTTAGATCGCGACGAATGTGCCCATCGCTCGTAGCGCAACCCGCTCGCTCCGCAACGCAATCGCACCGCAACCCGCTCGCATCGCATCTCGCACGTAGCGCGGGCTTTCCAGCCCGCGCGGGCATCGAGGTCGGCGCCCCGGACAGTTCATAGTCGCCTATCCGCCAGCTCGTAGCGCGGCTTCAGCACGCGCGGGAATCGAGATCTTCGTGGGATCAGTTGACACGTACGCACTCGCACTCTACGATAGCTCTGATAACCCGAGCAGACCGCTTAGCATTTCGGAGGCGACGTGGCTGATAACGACATGATGGTGCCGGCGCGTGAGTTCCACGCCGAGAACTTCCTCCCCGCCGACCTGCTCAATGAGTGGATTCGGCCCCTCATCGTGGAGATGCTCGGGCCGTTCGCGCTCGTCCTCATCGGCGCCGGCGCGATCATGACGGCGTTTACGCAGGGCTTCAGCGACGGCGGCACGCTCGTCCTCGTCGCCCTCGCTCATGGCTTGGCGATCGGCCTGATGGTCGCTGGCGCCGGACATATCTCCGGCGGGCACTACAATCCGGCCGTGACGATCGCCCTCTGGTTTGGCGGCAAGATCGGCACGATCAAGGCCATCGCCTATGTGGTCGTGCAGTTGATCGGCGCGGTCGTCGGGGCGCTCGTTTTACGCTACATCTTCCCCGAAGTTACTCGCGACGCCACGAACCTCGGCGTGCCGGCGATCATCCACGCCGGCGGCAACGCGCACATCATCGTCGGACGCGCGCACGGCTTCGTACTCGAAGTGATCATGACGTTCTTCCTCGTGTACGTCATCTGCGGCACCGCCGTCGATTCGCGTGGCGCGCACGCCATCGCGCCGCTCGCCATCGGCCTGACGATCACGATGGACATTCTCTTCGCCGGTCCGCTGACGGGCGCGGCGATGAACCCGGCACGGCATTTCGGCCCCGCGCTCGTGCAGGGCGAATGGAAAGACACCTGGATCTACTGGCTCGGCCCGATCATCGGCGGTCTGCTGGCGTCGTTCGTCCAGAACTACATTCTGATTGAGCGCGCCGACGCGGAGCCGATGGCGGAACCGACCGAACATCACTCGTGATCGACAACGCGAAACCGTTCGCCGATCACGGGCGACATCCGACGGCGATGGGGCTCGCCACAACCGCCCGAACGGGCTGATAGCTCCTACCACAGCCGGTAGGAGTCGCATGCCTCGATGAACATCTTCTACGTAGCAATCGGCGGCTCGATCGGCTCGGTGGCGCGATACTACGTCACCGGCCGCGTCTCCGACTGGTACGGCCCCGGCGCGCTCGGCGTTTTCGCCGTCAACATCATCGGTTCGTTCATCATCGGCCTCTTCCTGACGCTCAGCGACGAGCGATTCATGTGGCCGTCGAACCTCCGCCTCCTCATCGCCGTCGGCTTCCTCGGCGGTTTCACGACATTCTCATCACTGACATGGGAGGCGTTCCAGCAGCTCGAAGCGTCCGACATCGCCGGCGCCTCGCTCAACATCCTCGCCAGCGTCGCCTGCGGCCTCGCCGCCGTCTACGCCGGCGTCCTCCTCGCCCGCACGGTTTGAGGCGATGCCCGAGGTGCACAGACCTACCGCCCGCCCGCCGATTCTCCCCGCGCCCGCTCGATGCCTGAGAGAATCGCGTCGAGCGCGCTCGGATCACTCAGATAGCGCGTCACGCCCTGAAACTCCGCCTGCTGTAACGCGCCGCCGATCGCGTCATCGAGATCGAACTTGAACGTGCCGGCGTTCGTCAGCTGATCGGCGAGCTTGCGCGCCACCGGATCCGGATACGCATCGAGGCTCACCTGCCTGTTGACCGACGTGAAGCCGCCGCGCTGCACCCAGATCTTCTGCGCGTTGGCGCTGGCGATGTGGCGGAGGAACGAGCAGGTGCCCGGGTCGCTGTTGAAGGCATAGGCGACGTTTGCCCCGCCCGTCACCTTCCCGCCCGGCCACGGGAAGAAGTCGTAGTCGATGCCCGGCTGCGCGTTCGGAAACCGCTTCTTGATTGCTGCCGTCGCAAAGCCGCCGATCGCCGTCATTGCCGACGCCGGCGGCGACTGAAACAGCGGATACGTCGCGTCTTCGAACGCCGTCCGGTTGATGCCCGCCGCGTCGCCCTGCACCGCATACCCCGGCGTTAGCGCCATCTTGCCGAACTTCGCCCACGCGTCCTTCATCTGCGCATCGGTGAACTTCGCACTGCCCTTGACCACATCGTCGTAGAGGCGGCCACTCTCTTGATTCAGCAAGATCTGCTGGATCGTGTCGCTGCCTGGAAACCCCGATCCCGATCCCGCCTCCTGTCCCATCGACCACGGCGGTGTGCCTTCGGACGCGATCTTGTCGGACAGCGCAATCAGATCGTCGAAACTCGAGTCGTTGGTCAGCGGTGTGTAACCGTGCGCCTGGAAGAATTTCGGATTGTAAAAGATCGTCGCCTTTGTGTCCGCCTTCATGAAGAATCCGTACAGCTTGCCGTTCACCGTCCCCAGATCGACGAACGCCTTCGGATAGTTCGCCCGCACGTACTCCTCGAGGCCCGCGCACGCCGAGAGCGGCGTCAGCTTCCCCTCGTTCGCGAATTGCTGGAAGAGCCCGACCTCCGCCGGAATCGCCACGTCCGGCGGATTTCCACCCTCGACGCGTGTCGTCAGCAGCGACGTAATATCGCGCGACCCCGTGAAGTCCATGGTCCCGCCCCACGGCGCCACGAGCGCCCGAAACGACGCCAGCTCCGCGTCACTCCAGATGCCGAGCACGCTGACACCCTGCCCCGCGCCGGTGCCGGACGTGTCGACCTGCGTCGCGGCCGTGCCGCCGGCGCCGGTTGTGACGACTGCCGTCGTCGTCCTGCCGACGCCGTTTCCGGCGCCGCCGCACCCACTGACGAGCAGCGCCAACCCGAGCGCGGCCAGACTGATCGTTCTAAGACACGGGAGATGCACAGACGATCCTTCGTTGAATGAGGCTCACGATCGCGTCGTTGCATCATATCGGCCGTCGACGATCAGTCGATTCGGACACATACTCGAAGTGATGCGATCGTACTCGACGAGCGCGGAACGCGGATTGTACACTGACGACCATGAGCGCAAGCGTCGTATCCGTGAACAGCAAAGAAACTCCCGGCGTCGGCAAGATTCCGCGCCCGTCGATCACGCTCGTCGCCAATCACGGCGTCGAGGGCGACTACCACGCCGGTGCCTTCGTCCGCCATCGCTCGCGCGCGGCCAAAGATCCGACGCAGCCGAACATCCGCCAGGTGCACCTGATGCATAGCGAGCTGTTCGATGAGATGGCCACCCTCGGCATCACCGTCGAGCCCGGTCAGATGGGCGAGAACATCACGACGCGCGGCCTCGCGCTGCTCGAGCTCGCGCCCGGCACCCGCCTGTATCTCGGTGCCGCCGCAGTCATCGAGATCACCGGCGTCCGCAACCCATGCGCGCAGCTCAACGGCGTCGACGAGCGCCTCCTCGCGCAGGTCGCGCTGAAAGCCGACGACGGCAGCATCATCCGCAAAGCCGGCATTATGGCGATCGTCCTCGAAGGCGGCGACGTGCGCGCCGGCGACGCGATCACCGTCGTCGTACCGCAGGGCGACGCCGCGCATCAGCGTCT